>JAZRUQ010000213.1:0-6711 GCA_045652605.1 Erysipelotrichaceae bacterium | reverse complement strand
TGTCATGTCCGCTTCATCAACGACCATGATTTTTGCATTTTCAAGACGAAGTGCACCTTCATCAACAAACAGGTCTTTGATTCTTCCTGGTGTCCCAATCACAATGTGAGGCTGTGTTGATAATGACTCAAGAGCTCTGCTTTTTTCCTGCCCGCCGATGACAAGACGAACACGCAGAGTTGGATCTGCTTCCATCATGACTTTGGCACGCTGAAAGAGCTGCTGAGCAAGCTCACGTGTTGGTGCAGTAATCACTGCCTGAACATCATCTTTGTTCGTGTTGATTTTTTCCATTAATGGAATCAGGAAAGCATGTGTCTTCCCTGTTCCTGTATCTGAAATCGCAATCAGATCTTTCCCTTTGCATGCAGTTGGAATCACTTCTTTCTGTATTGGAGTTGGTACAGTAAAGTGATTCAACTGTAAAAATTCTCTGGTTGGTGCAGTTATAACCGCCTGGACTGTATCCAAGTCCGTGTTGATTTTTTCCATCAGCGGAATCAGAAAAGCATGAGTTTTCCCTGTTCCTGTATCTGAAATCGCAATCAGATCTTTCCCTTTGCAGGCAGTTGGAATCACTTCCTTCTGTATTGGTGTTGGTACAGTAAAATGATTCAGCTGTAGAAATGTTCTGGTTGTGGATTTAAATTGATAATCCTGATATTTATTCATTTCGATCACCCGACAGTATTATACTAAATTTTTTTCAAAACACAAAACTTATGTTATCATGTTTTAGAGGTGATCTTATGGAAATCATACCTGTTGTACCAAGAGGATATTGCAAGGGTGTTGTTCGAGCAATTGAAATCGCAAAAAAATGTGCTGTTGATTATCCAGATCAGAAAATCACTGTTCTGGGTATGATTGTTCATAATCAGCATGTTGTCGAAGCCTTGAAACAACTTAATATTCATACTGTTGAAGACAAAAAAAAGACCAGAATGGAGCTTCTGGATGAAATTGATGAAGGTGTTGTGATTTTTACAGCACACGGAATAAGTGAACAGGCAAAAAAGAAAGCTCATGAAAAAGGACTGATCAGTGTTGATGCATCATGTACAGATGTCATCGAAACACAACGTCTGGTCAAAGAGAAAATCAATGAAGGCTATCATGTCCTTTATATTGGAAAGAAAAATCATCCAGAAGCAGAAGCAGTTATCGCAATCAGCAATCATGTTCATCTGATTACATCAATCGATGACTTAAATCTTGAACTGAATGAAAAACTGTTTGTCACAAACCAGACAACAATGAGCATTCTTGAGATTGAAGAACTCATTGATCAAATTATTAAAAAATGGCCAGATGCTCAAATCATGCGCGAAATCTGCAATGCCACATCCATTCGACAGAAAGCTGTACTGGATTTAAAAGAGAAGGAAATCGATTTGCTGATCGTCGTTGGCGATCCCCATTCCAACAACACCACAAAACTGAAGGCATTAGGTTCTGAAACCGGAATACCGCATGTCATTATGATTGAATCCGTTTTTGATCTAAAAGAAGAACAGATTAAAAATCACCATCGTATTGCGATCACTTCAGGTGCTTCAACACCAACGATCTTGACCAATCAAGTGATTGAAGCACTGAAACATTATGCTTCAACACAGCAGTTCATCTATCCCGAAAAAAACAGCAAACTCATCTAAAAAAGCACAGCTAATGCTGTGCTTCTTTTAATAATGCGATTTCTTCTTCAGTTAATGGACGATAATCCCCTGTTTCAAGCGTTTCGTCAAGACATAAAGGACCCATCGTTAAACGTTTAAGGAAAGTTACTTCACTATCGCATGCAATCATCATGCGTTTCACCTGATGAAATTTACCTTCGGTAATTGTTAAATGTATCAGATGATCATTGAGAACTGCAACTTCAGCAGGCTTGCATAATTCAGGTCCATCAATTGTAATTCCTTTTTCCAGCAATTCAATGTGTTCAGCACTCAAAGGATTGGAAATATGAACTTCATAAGTCTTAGGAACATGATGTCTAGGTGACAACAAGTGATGTGCCAGTGCACCGTCATTTGTGATCAGCAAAAGACCTTCAGTATCCTTATCAAGCCTTCCAACAGGAAACATGCCCTGATAAGGTTCATCAAGACAATCAAGAACTGTCTTTGTAGGACCTTCTTCTGTTGATGAAATAACACCCTGAGGTTTATTCAACATGAAATAGACAAATTCGCTGTAGAAAACACGCTGACCATCCACTTCAATGATATCTTTGATTTCATCGACCTTTATGTCATCTTTTTTAGCTGTCTCACCATTAATCATAACCAGTTTGGCACGAATCAGTTTTTTAACTTCCTTACGCGTGCCATATCCTGCATGACATAACAATTTATCTAAACGAATCATGATTACCCTCTTTTCAGTTTTCTTGCAATCTTATTCAATGACATTTTAAAGATACGCTGAGGAAGCTGGAAGAACGCAGTAGTCATGAAATAAACAAAGACACCTGTTATTCCAAAAATACCAAGCTGTACAATTGCCATGATTTTTGACGAACCAATTCCATCCAGACCAATCCAGCGCAATACTACAAACGCACCATTCATCGAAATCAGGCCAATCGCAATCACAATGAGATTACGGAAGAATCCTTTGAACGGAATATTGAATTTACGTTTAATATAAGACAGATTCATCACAATGACACTTAACCCGCAAAGTGCACTGGATGTAATTGCTCCTGTATAGCCAAACCATTTAATCAACATAAAGAATGTAACTGTCTTGACCGCAAATCCAATTGCCAGAAATTCAAGACAGCGTCGACGATAACGCAGTGACATCATCATGCTTGTAGTAATTGGAGAAATTGTACCTGTAACAGCCAGCAGTGCACTGTACATCAAAGCTTCTGTACCAATATCAAGATATGTGCTGCCATACATCAGACAGTAAATTGGACGAGCCAGTGCAAACAGACAGAAACTTAAAGGCAAACCAATATAGCAAACCGTATTCAATGCAGAAAGCACATTGATTTTAAGCTGGCGAAAATCTTTCTGTTCAAGATTGGTTGTCAAATGAGGGACAATCCCTGTTGAAAAACCAATTGCCAACACCTGTGGAATGGATGTCAGTTTATTGCAGTTGGTCTGCACAATAGAATAATACAGCTGAGCCATTTCAGCAGATACATTCGATAATTCTCTTTGCATAAACAAAGTATTGATAATGTTCATGGAATTACCCAGAATCGACATCATCATATAAGGCAGACCAAATGCAGCCATTTCCTTCAGCAGTTCTTTCTTCTCTACAGCCTGGCTTTCCTGTACAGAAGCCATCTGTTTGACATCCGCATATCCATGACGATCATGCAGTACAAAATAAAGAATCGTAACAAGTGCAGCAAGACCTGTAGAAAATACCGCCATACGAACTGCCCAGATGTTGTCCATCTTCAGGACATAAACACACAATGCCCCTAATCCAAGAAGCATCAGAATACGTACAAGCTGTTCCAGTGTCTGCGAAAAACCATAAGAGATAAAATCTTTCAACCCTTGATAAAAACCTCTGTACGCTGACAGAAAAGGCACCAGAACCAAGGACAAAGACAAATAACAGATTACATTCTGAAGGGTGTCAATGTTCTGCTGTGTAGCCGTCTGTGAACTTGAAAACTTGGCAAAAGGACCGGAAAACATCACCAGAATCATTGCCATCAGAAACCCTGAAAAAAGCATTAAACCCATTGATAAACGACGAACCAGTAAAGCTGTTTTATAATCTTCACGTGATACATATTTGGCAACCATAGCACTGACCGCAAAAGGAATACCAGCTGAACAGATCATCAGCATCGTATCATACAAAGAGTAAGCAGCACTGTAAAAGTGCATGTTAGGCTGTGTAGCCATTGCAGTAAATGGCACAATATAGAATAAACCTAGAAATTTGGAAATAAAAACCCCTGCAGAAGAAGTTAAAGCACCTGCAATAAATGATTGTTTAACTCGTTTGCTCATGGATTAATCCTCTACTGCATCGACAATTTCACCAATCTGTGTTTCATTGCCTTCATGCGACCCCATTGCACCTGCTTCCAGGTTGTTGAACTCAAAAAACTCTCTGGAAACGTTCAAACGAGTACTGTCTTTCCATGTAACCATAATATTCAACTGAACATCTTTAGCAGCAACATCGCCGCTAATCGCAAATCCTTTTACATATCCTGCATTTACATTGTACTGATAAGGAATCATACTGAACTTCTGATCTTCAAAAATACCTTTTGTCGGCATCATTTGAGATTCCTGATACGGTTCCATGTTTTCAATGGCAATCACTTCGACGTCATACATCGCAATCTGTGCATTATCAAGATATACATAATAAATCACAGAACCCTCTTCAGCCTGATGAAATTCTGCATAAATATCAAAATAACGAGAACCTGATTCAAAATGCTCATTTTCCAAAACGGTACGATAATAAGAAGAATACTTCGCAAGCTTCTCTTCTGAAACAATATTTTCATCCTGTTTTCTGCACCCGCACAACATCATAAGTGCCAATAAACAGGTCATCATTTTTTTCATTGTCATCACCTTCTCAAAATATTTTACCATAAATCACCTGACCACAAAAGAGTAAAAGAGAGCTAGGCTCTCTTTTAATTCTTTTTTCTAAATGTCTTGCACAATGTTTCATGATCACATGCTGCACATGCGCAATTGTCACAAGCAACTTCAATCGTCTGTGCACTGCATGAACAATTCACATTGTAGATACAGCTGTCAACATTGCATTTGATAACGTGATTCATCTTAATTACCTCCTGAAATTAGTATGGGAACATATCATGAGTTTATACGATAGATGACAATTGCTGAAAAACTGTAAATCTGTTCAGTATCACAAAAATGAGATGCACTGTATTGAAGCTGAATCAGATCTGATTCATTAAGATCACTTAAAAAATCGTTTAAAGCTTCTTCTAGATCAGCTTCGTGTTCTTCTTCAAAACACTTGACCTGAATCATAACTCATCCTCCATAAATCTTTGCAGACGAAGTCTTTCCTCTGAATCAAGCTGTACCAAAGGAAGTCTTACTGTATCTTTGCAGATGCCCATCATTGAAAGCATGCATTTGACATCTGCAGGTGAACTGACTAAAAAGCACATTCTTGAAAGCTGTTTCCATTTCTGAATCAAAGAATGAGACATAATTCCCAGCGCAAAACCATCATGTATGCGATGAAGTAAACGACAATCGACCTGTGCTGCAACAGACACTATCCCATCAACACCAAGCTGCAGAGCATCTACATAATTGAAGTCGTCTCCATACATGACTTTGATGTTGGATTCAGATAGAATCTGCAGAATTGCCTGAGGATCATCATGTGCTTGTTTCAACATAACAATATGATCAAAACATTTTGAAAGTTCAATTACCGTTTTAGCTTCCAAGTTAACGCCTGTACGTTTAGGCACATTATAAAGCATCAATGGTGTTTTAATCTGAGATGCAATGAATGAAAAGTGTTCAAACAACCCCTTCTGAGACGGACGTACATAATATGGCGCAATCAACATGATGCCATCAACACCTATCTTTTCGGCCTGAATACAGTTTTTCAATGTAGTCTGAGTATTGTTTGTACCACATCCCATCCAGATTTCAGCTTTGTTTCCAACTGTCTTTTTCACAAGATGCAGCAGCTGTGCTCTTTCATCAAATGTTAAAGAACTGACTTCCCCTGTTGTTCCACACACAACAATTCCATCAATGCGCATCGATATCAGATGATGACACAAACGGACAACAGCTTTTTCATCAATTTGAAAGTGCTCATCAAATGGAGTGACCATCGCTGCAAAAATTTTCTTCTTACGCATGTGTTTTTCCTTTCTGGTGAAGCAAAGGTTGAATCTGTTTTCCTTTTAGCGCATTCATGATTGTTTCATAGATCAATGAAAATTCCGATATGCAGCTATAAGGTTTAGAATGAACATCATCCTGATAAAATGGAACAACATAAATCAGTTTTCGCTGAAGCAAAGTAAACAGATTAACAGAAGAAGCAGATAAAATATCATTGGAGGCAATCGCAAGTACAACAGGTTTCTGATTACGCAGCATTGCTTTTGCACATAAAGCTACACTGTGATCATAACAGCCATTGGCAAGATGACTTAATGTTGACGCAGTACACGGTGCAATGACACATACTTCATAATCTGCATAGGGACCCACTGTTTCAGCCTGTACAATTGAAGTAAATACCTTTTTACCACTGATTTTTTCAAGACGTTGAATCAATTGTACACTTTCCATAAATCGCGTATCACATTCGGCACAGTTTTCACTGATTACAAATTGAATATCAAATGCTTTAATTTCATCTTTGGTTTCAAGCAGATTCAAAATTGCCTGATGATTGCAGAATGAACCACAGATACCCCACAATATTTTCATCGTTTCAACTCCTTAAGGATGTAATTGGCAATGATTTCAGCAGCAGCTGATGATGCTACTTGAGATGGTAATCCCTTTAATTGAACTAGATTCAGAAATGGATGTTTTTTACAAGCATTGTCTACAAACACAAAACCACTGGAAATATCTACAACATGTTTCCTGTTTTTCCAATGATCAATAACCCTTTGATTCACAATGCATAAAGGTGCTGTATTCACTATGATGTCATTTGGATTTGAAATTTTCCATGTAT
>JAZRUQ010000212.1:0-9433 GCA_045652605.1 Erysipelotrichaceae bacterium | reverse complement strand
TGACTCTCTGTCTGCAATCAAGTATGCTAAGGTTCGTACAATCCGTGATGAAAACGGAATCGTTGTTGACTACGAAGTTGAAGGCGATTTCCCTAAATACGGTAACGATGATGCCCGCGTAGATGAAATTGCTGCAGATATCGTGAAGACATTCATGGATTATGAAAAGGGTAACCACACTTACAGTGGCGGTGTTCCTACAACATCAATCCTGACAATCACTTCAAACGTTGTTTATGGACGTAACACAGGTTCTACACCTGATGGACGTAAGGCTGGGGAACCATTTGCACCAGGTGCAAACCCAATGCATCGTCGTGATCAGAAGGGTGCTGTTGCATCACTGGCTTCAGTTTCTAAGCTTCCATTCTCAGCTGCACAGGATGGTATTTCAAATACATTCTCAATTATTCCTGATGCATTAGGTAAGTCAATTGTTACAACTGGCGACCTGGAAGTTGAACTGGAACTGGATTCAATTGAAGACAATGAATAAAAACGATAAAATGATCGATGATCTGATTGCTCATTTGGACAAGTCCATTTCCCTTGGTGTGGGACATGTGAATGTTAAAATTGAGAATGAGAGCATTATGCTTGAAAAAATCGATCAAACCGAAGAAAATTTAGTTAAAGAAGTTGAGGTGCTTGGTTGTCTTGACTGCATGGGTTCAAATATGGCGTGTGCTGTACCTACACTCATGAAGGGTCTGGATGATCAGAGTGCTGAGGAAGGAGAATGAGCATGAATAAGGAAACTCAAATTGATAACCTGGTTGATCTTCTGGATGGTTACACAGTGAAGGGTGGTCACCATCTGAATGTTAACGTCTTTACAAAAGAAACTCTGCTGGATGCACAGGCTCATCCTGAAAAGTATCCACAGCTGACTGTTCGCGTAAGCGGATATGCAGTTAACTTCGTTAAGCTGACTAAGGCTCAGCAGGATGAAGTTATCTCTCGTACATTCCATCACTCTGTTTAATGATTGAAGGAAGAATTCATTCCCTGGAAAGTTTTGGCACAGTAGATGGGCCTGGCGTTCGACTTGTTGTCTTTGTCCAGGGATGTCCGATGAGATGCCTTTACTGCCATAATCCAGATACTTGGAAGATGGATGGCGGAACGATGATGAGCATTGATGATATCATGAAGCTTTATGATCGCAATGCACCGTTCTATCGTCAGGGGGGAATCACGGTCACTGGTGGAGAACCATTGATGCAGAAGGATTTTGTCGCAGAACTTTTCAAAGAATCCAAAAAGAAAGGGATTCATACGTGTCTGGATACATCAGGCATTGCCTATGATCCAAAACATCCTGAAAAGTTTGATGAACTGCTCAATCACACTGATCTGGTTTTGCTGGATATCAAAAACATTGATCCTGAAAAACATATCAAAGTGACTGCACAGCGCATTGACAACATCATCGCCTTTGCCCATGAACTTGATCGCAGAAATATTCCAATCTGGATTCGACATGTTTATGTCAATTCAGAATTGAATACAGATGATGAGTTAAGAAGATTGGGTGAGTTTATGGCACATTTGAAAAACATCAAAGTCCTTGATGTTCTGCCTTATCACACAATGGGAAAGGTCAAATATGACAATCTCAATATGAAATATCCTTTGGAAGGTGTCAAAGATGCCACAAAGGATGAGGCATCTGTTGCCAGAGGCAAGATTCTTGCAGGAATGAAATCGGAACGAAAGAAAATGAAAGAAGCACAGATCGTATGATCTGTGCTTTTGCATTATTTATATGGTGTTAGAAATTGACCTTGTTTTAATAGAGTAGAGATAAGCCTTTCTGTATCCAGTTCATTGGCTTTTTCATTCAACAAGACACATTGTGCAGCTGCAGTGCCTGCAGCCTGTCCTATAGCCATGACAATCGGTGTGACTCGAATTGCAGCGCAAGCTTCATGAGTTGCGCTGATGCATCGTCCTGCCACAATCAGATTGTCGATTTCATCACACACAAGGGAACAATATGGAATTGAATACCAGCTGCCTGGTTTTAGAAACTGGTGTTTCATGGCAGAACCATCAGGGGAATGGATATCAATTGGATAACCTCCCATGGCGATGGCATCTTTAAACATGGTGTTGTTCAGAAGGTCTTGTGCGGTTAATGTGTATTTTCCAATGATTTTACGGCTTTCTCGAATTCCAATGTTTGGTCCTGTTGAAATCAAAACAGCTTGTTCAAATCCAGGGATGTTTTCCTTCATGAAAGACATGATTATACGTGCCTGTTTTCTGCCTTCAATTTCAGCAGATGTTAAATCATAAGCGTCAATTGCAGATTTTCTGGCAATACGCGACATGTTTAAGATGAATTCTGAAGGATGTGCGGTTTCAAAACAAAGCACCATGTTTCGATCAATCTCAAACTTTCCTTCCTCTTTTGCCTTTTGAATAAGAGAATAGGCACCTTGCATGCCTGTTCTTTCAATCAGCTGAAGGCGTGAGAATGGTGTTGTTTTCAGCATGTCATCTGGATGATTCTGCACAAACTGAATCAAAGCATTGCGATCGACATTGCCGACTTTCATATTCATGGTCATAGGTTGAGCAAGGTGATCTGATTCTCGCCCATAAACAGTGGGAATATCAGCCATTGATGCTAAATCAGCATCCCCTGTGCAATCCAGAAAGACTTTGCCTGTGATTTCAAAGAATCCCTGTTTAGAAAAAAGTGCAACAGATTGAATCTGATTGTTTTCTACTTTGCATCCGGTTAAGACAGTGTGATAAAGAAGCGTGACACCTGCTTCTGCAGCCATGGTTTCAAGGGTGTATTTCAATCCTTCTGCATCAAAGGGTGTGACGGAACTGCAATAGCCAACAAAGTCCTCCATATGTCCACAGGAATTGCCGTCTTTGATTAAACGTTGTATCAGTTCTTCTGCAAGCCCTGATATTACCTGTGTGTTTCCTGCATGAAACGACATCATTGGTCCAACACCGCAGGCAGTCAATGAGCCGCCCAGATATCCATTCTGCTCAACAAGAAGTGTCTTTGCGCCTTCTTTTGCACAGGCAATGGCTGCAATCGTCCCGGATGGACCTCCTCCTAAGACAACAACGTCATAGTCTGTGTGTCTCATTTGAATTCTTCAATCTTTCTGTTCAGTGCTTGTGCACCATCTCTTTGGCCCTTGCCTAAAACAGTAGCGCCATTGAGAACCTGTTGGCCCTTGTCCAGTTTTTCAAGTTCACTCTTTTTCACCAGGTAGCCAGTAACACGTACAACATCGCTGTCTGCAGTGTAGCCGCTGAAATATCGCACATTCATTTCGAATGAACCTTTGATGATATCCACCAGTGCTTCTGGTGTTTTTGTCCATGTGGACTCAAAAGTAAAGATGTCTCCGGCACCTGTAGGGAAATATTTGTGGAATCGGGCAGAGTGTGCCAGATGTTTTGAGAGTTCTGGTTCTGCTCCAATTGGAATACGAGTGCCAGGCGTGTTTGAACGGCCATCATCACTGATGCCGACCTGTGCATGCATACCATAAACAGAACCAACTTTACTGCAGTGAACACCTGGATGATTTTTTACAATCTGATCCATGATTTCACAGATTTCCACACCTAAATCATCAGCTTCTGCGTTGTTTCCAAAACCGAGTTTAGGATCTTTGATGCCTAAAAGGTGATTGACACATTCTGCAAGACCAACAACACCAACCATGCCTGTGAACTTTTCCTGTTCAATGTAGCCTTCTTTAACCAGGAAATTGGTCTGGAAGAAAACAGATTCATTGGACATGAATTCTATGCGGCGATCAATGAATTCCAGTAAGACTCTCATATAATGAGGAAGAATGTTTTCTTTGAAATCCTGGATGTCTTTTGCCAGTTTTGAGGCATCATGCAGTTTGATGCGAGCTAATGTATATCCGCCCCCTGCAATCTTAAGCAGATTCAGACAGCTTGCCACACCATAATCAGATCCCCATTCCTTGGAAATCATGATGTCGTTGGCAAAGCTTGGTTTAGCTGTTTTCAGCATGCATTTTGCGCACAGCGCTGCAAATTCATCGGAAGTCTTTTCTGGGTGATATTTTAATGTAATGTTTGGTACAGCCAGCTGCATTTCTTCTGTGCATTCCAGAATCAGACGACCAGTTACGGTATCATATGGACCGATGTTGGCATGGACAAATGAGTCTGGAATAGCTTTATCAATATGTTTCAAAAACAGCTGCAGTGTGCGTTTTGCGCGAGCTCTATCCTCTTTTAAAACATAAGGTTCCAACAGTTCATCCAGTTGACCCAGATAAACAGGATATCCACCAGATGATGGGATGTGGCGATACAGAATCAGCAGGCTGTTGCATGCTTCCTGCAGATCTTCAGGAACACCCAGTTCCAGAAATTCACATCCTTTTGTAAAAAGCAGTGAGTAATCTGGAATGACATAACGAGGTCTGAAAGGAGCGTTTCCTTCCCACAAGTCACAGATGACACCCTCATCCATGGCTTTTTTCAATTCTTCGTTCACAGTAACAGGACCTACTGTATCTTCTCCCAGTTTGTAAAGTTCAAGAATCTGCTGCATGAAAGTCAGACGCTTGTTTCGAATGATGTTTAAGGCACTGGATTCACGTTCAGGATCCAGAATTCCAGTCATTTGGCTCATAAAAAAATCCTCCATCTTACGCACTAAATATATCATGTTTTATAAGGAAATACATGAGAAAGTCGTTTGCCTATGACAAATTATCTCTGAAGCATATTCTTTAGTGGGTGATGAAGATGAAAATAGATGTCATCAAATTCGGAGGCAGTTCATTAAAGGATGAATCAGCCAGAGAGATGGCCTTGTCAAGAGTTCTGGAGCATCTGCATAAAGCGGATGTTGTTGTGGTGGTTGTCTCTGCAATGGGGCGTTTTCCTGCAAGTTACGCCACAGACACACTTGCATCGATGACAACTCATCTCAGCCCGAAAGACAAAGACCGTTTCATTTCTTTAGGTGAAGTGATTTCTTCTCTGGTTTTTCTGAACTGCTGCAAAGCACATGGATTAAAAGCTTGTGCACTCAATATCAGTGAAACAGGTATCATCAGTGATGATCACTATCAAAAAGGCAGAGTACTGGCTGTGTCTGATTATTGTATGAAACAGGCAGTTCATCAATATGAAGTTGTCATTGTGCCGGGATTTACAGCTGTTTCGATTACAGGAAACATCATTACGCTTGGACGAGGTGGGTCTGATTTAAGTGCTTTTGTCATTGCCAGTGCATTAAAAGTACCGTTTGTCAGCATTTACACTGATGTTTCCGGGGTATATGATCAAGACCCTAAATGTTATCCTGACGCTAAGCGTTATGAAAAGATTGGTGTAGACCAGCTTCTGGAACTGATTGAACAAGGTGCAAAAATCATGCAGAAAGAAAGTGTTCTTTATGCGGTAGAAAAGAAAATGAATTTTGAAGTGAAATCTACTTTTAATCAGAAAGATGGAACATTTATTCAGGTAAAGCCAGATTCAGAATCTGATACGCCCCTGCAAACAAAGCAGTAATTTTAAAGAAATGAGTCAGCACAGGAACATGAATAAGTAATCTTTGAAGCAAATCAATTTCAAAGATGCCTTCTATTCCTGTATTGAGTGCAGTGAGAATACAGATAAACAATGTGATTTTGTTAAGATAGACCATAGCTTTCTCCTTTCTTCTTCTTTTATACGCATGAATGTGATTTCTTAGCATAATTTAGAACAGAAGGAAAGGTGAAACAATGAAAAAGAAAATTGCAGCAGTCGCTGGTGTCGTTGTCATTGCATTGGGTGTTGTGTTTCTTAAACCAGAGAATTTTGAGAAAAAAGCAGCAAGGCTGGAGGAAGAAACTCTCAGTTATCAGATGAGTGGAAACATGGAACTTTTGCATTCAGAAGATGTAAAAAGTTATGCAATTACATCGAGCTGGCTGAAAAATGAGCAGGGTGAATTCTTTAAAGTAGAGATGACAGATAAAAATCTGAATCAGCAGCAGATTATTCTGAAAAACAATGAGGGTGTTTTTGTGATTACACCATCATTGAATCAGGTGTTCAAATTCAAGGGAGAATGGCCAACCAATTCACCTAAACCCTATTTACTGCAGACCATGCTGGAGCTTTTGAAAAATGAATCTGCAGAAGTCTCTTCAGTATCAGAAGGGTATCTGATTGAAGCACCAGCCTCCTATCCAAGTGCAGCATCTTTGGTGTATCAGAAAGTTCTGTTTGATAAGGAAATGAAGCCAAAGTATCTGATGGGATACAATGCGGACAACTTGTGTGAATTGAATATGCAGTTTGTGGATGTGCAGTACAACGTGACATTTGATGAAGACTTCTTCAAGCAGCCACAAGCATCAATGAACTCTGTAACCACAAGCTATCTGGAAGAGGCTGATTTGCCTTTGTATCCAATGTCTGTCTTTGATGCAAAACTGGTGAATACAACGGTGTCCAGTGTCAGTGGTACAACAGAACATATTCTGGAATTCAGCGGTGAACATTCATTTACAGTGACAGAAAAACAGGTCGATGTTTCTGAGGAATTTGAATTGATTGAAATGAATGGTGAGCTGGTTGAAGGATTGGGCATGCTGGCATATTACAATGGAAATAAACTGACCGCAATCTCAACGCAGATGGAAATGTCCGTATATTCTGATGATTTAAGTGTCATGCAGATGCTTGAAGTTCTTGAAAGCATGCAGGTTTCTGTCATGAAATAACATGATGAAACGTGGAGATGTCTATTATGCAGATCTGTCTGGAAGTCTTGGAAGTGAGCAGGGTGGTGTAAGGCCTGTGGTGATTGTACAGAATGACAAAGGAAACCGTCATTCTCACACCGTCATCGCTGCTCCGATATCAACCAAATTATCTAAACCACCAATTCCAACCCATGTGCTGATTCCAGAGAATACACTTGAAAGAAGCAGTATGATTTTACTGGAACAGCTGCGTACACTGGATAAACAAAGGTTAGGTCAATGGGTATGCACACTGGATCAAAAGACAATGCAGTATGTGAATGAGGCAATAAAAATATCTTTGAATTTAGAATGAGAGAGCATTCATTGCTCTCTTTTTGTTTGGGTATGAAATGTTCGACTAGAATAAAGATGTGAAGTGTTATAGGAGGTTAAAAATGAGTTTTCAAGTTTTATCGTCTGAGCATTATTCAAATTTTCGTTCTTATCTTTTAAAAGAGGAAAAAAGTGAAATGACAATTCTTAAATATTTAAGAGATGTCAAAGGTTTTTATGATTTTGTCAATGGTCGGCAAATGACAAAAGAAATGGTCCTGAATTACAAAAAGTATTTGCAGGACCAAGGATATGCCATCCGCTCGATCAATTCAATGATTGCATCATTGAATAGTTTTTTTCATTATCTTGGCTGGTTTGAGTTCAAATGCAAGAATCTTCGCTATCAGAAACAGACCTACAGTGATTCAGAGAAAGAGCTGACGAAGCAAGAATATTTCAAGCTTCTAAAAGCATCTGAATCTCATCCTAAATTGAATCTGATTTTACAAACCATCTGTTCAACAGGAATACGAATTTCAGAATTGAAATATTTTACTGTAGAGGCAGTGAAAAAAGGAAAAATATCAGTTCAATGCAAATGCAAAACAAGAACAATTTTAATTCCAAAACAATTAAAAAAAAGACTTTTGGACTATGCGTCCAATCAAAAGGTCATCACAGGATGCATCTTTCAAACGAAAAATGGACAACCTTTGGATCGAAGCAACATTTGGAAACAGATGAAAATGCTTTGTGAAAAAGCAAAAGTACAAAAACAGAAAGTGTTTCCTCACAATTTAAGAAAACTGTTTGCAAGAACGTTTTACAACATGGAAAAAGACATTGCAAAACTCGCAGATATCTTAGGTCATGGAAACATCAACACAACAAGAATCTATATTATGACAACAGGACAGGAACATCGTCGAAAGATAGAACGATTGGGTCTGCTGCAATAAAAAACCACATAATTTGAATTATGTGGTAAATACGTCTGGCCAGTTGGCTAGTCACTATAATTATACTCCTTTAGATGGAACATTCAACCTTAAAAGCGTCAACAATGAGGTGAACATGAATGAAAAATAAAAGATCGACACTACGAAAAGAAGTGATTGCATTTGAAGGAAATCACCTTGTCGTACTTCGATCATACACCCAATGAAATCATACAAAAAGAAGATAAAACAATACACCGAAAACCAAATGGAATGACAGTGTATTTTTTGTCATGGATTTAAATTCTGAATAGAAAAGAGTCTTCTGCTGGAGTGAAGTGTGTTTTACCACATAATTCAAATTATGTGGTGAAACACAGAAAGGGGATTTTATGGAAAGGAAACTTCATGATGAAGACTTTTCATATAGAAATTCTGTGTGCATTGATTCGAAAGAAATTGAAGAGTATCTGAACTGGGAAAAAGAAAAAGGAACTTCCCTGCTGACTGTAAGAAAACTGAGAAGATTCCTTGATGATTTGATGTTGTTTGTGAAGGATGAAGATGAACTGACAGCAGAGCTTCTTAGTCAGTGGAAAGCTTCTTTAATTAAAAAGGGATATTCTTCAGTGACAGTAGGGAATTATGTCAAAGGAGTCAATCGTTATCTGGACTATGCTGGTGCATCACAGCTGAAATTTCGAAGAGGGAAAGCCAAAGATCTTGCGGGTAAAACGATAGGATACCTGAAAGTGCTGTATCCTGCTGGGAAAGAAAAAAGAAACAACGTGCTGTGGAAATGTGAATGTCGATGTGGAAAACTAGTTGAAATTCCTGCAACTCGATTGTTGATGGGTAATACCTTGAGCTGCGGCTGTTTGAGGACAGAACAGCTTCAAAGGACAAACAAGAATATAGAGAAGACCAATTTAAGTCAGGCGCTGAAAAATACATCTCAAAGTGATCATTCCATGAGCGGATACGTTGGGGTGACACGAAAAAAAGAAAAGTGGCAGGCTTACATCAATTATAAAGGAAAACGATATTCACTGGGATGCTACGACAAACTGGAAGATGCTGTCGAAGCAAGAAAAAGAGCAAAAGAAAAAGTGATGGAAGATGCAGAAGTTCTGCTTGAAGAATACGAAAGAAGACACCGTGATGATAAAGAACTTCCTAAGACTGGAAACAAGCTTCAGTTAAATCATAAGACATCAGAAAAGAGTGAAGAAACACTTAGAAGCAACAATGTCAGTGGTGTGACTGGAGTTTCTCTGACAAGAAATCGCTGGGAAGCGAGAATAACTGTGCAGGGTATTACATATCGTTTAGGTGTATTTGAGGATAAACAGAAGGCAATCGAGGCAAGAAAAAATGCTGAAAAGATGCTGAAGTCAGATCCAACGTATTTTGCAGACATGCATCAAAAGTAAATGCAAGAGAAGA
>JAZRUQ010000211.1:0-8467 GCA_045652605.1 Erysipelotrichaceae bacterium | reverse complement strand
TGAAGAAAGATAAGGATTACGAATTCAAGCCAATTTATTCTGAGGAAGAACTGGAAGAAATCAAGCGTAATGAAGAAGTCGATGAATATGAATCCTACGATGATATTGATTACGATGAATTCGATGAATTCTACGACGAAGACTAATTCTGGAAAGGATTTGATTCTATGAAGAAAATCCCAATGAGAAAGTGTGTTGCAACGGGCGAGCAGTGTCCTAAAAAGGAACTGCTTCGCATCGTTCGTACCCCTGATGGGTCTGTCTGTGTGGATACGACAGGCAAAGCCAATGGTCGAGGGGCATATCTGAAAAAGAGCATGGAAGCTCTTGAACAGGCAAAAAAGAAAAATGTACTTGGACGCTCTTTGGAATGTGAAATTTCTGAAGAAGTATATGAGGAAATCAGGAAGGTTATTGCTGGTGAGTAAGGCGTTGAATATGCTTGGACTTGCCTGTCGTGCACGTAAAACCAGTATTGGTGAAACCTGCATGCATGCAGTAACGTCCAGAAAGGCGTATGTGGTCTTTCTGGCAAATGATGCCTCAGAACGTACAAAAGACAAGGTGCTTCACACCTGCAATTCGTGTGGTGTTCCTTGTGTGAGTGAATTCAGTTCACTTGAAATCAGCAGTGCAATTGGTCAGTTTGGCCGCATGATGATTTCAGTGAATGATGCTGGATTTGCGAAACAGATTTTGAATTGCTTGAAATGAGGTGGAATTATGGCGAAGCCGCAGAATAAGAAAAAGACGGGAAGCAACAACAAGCGACCTAACAACAACCATCGTCCAAACAATGGTTTCAATGGTCATCGCAATCACTCCCGCACTGAAGCAGTAACTGCCATCACATATGAAGAAGGCATCACTGTTTCTGAACTTGCAGCAAAGTGCAACAAAAATGCAAGTGATATCATCAAGCTGCTTTTCATGTTGGGGAAGATGGTTACCATCAACAGCAACCTCGATGATGAAATGGTTGATTTGGTGTGCCTGGAATGGGGCATTGAAGCAACAAAAGAAATTCCTGTGGATGAAGATTCACTGGAAGACAATGAAGTTGATGATCCAGAAAATCTGGAAGAACGTCCGCCAATCGTTACAATCATGGGTCATGTTGACCATGGTAAGACAACTCTGTTGGATACAATTCGTAAGACTCGTGTAGTTGATGGAGAATTTGGTGGTATTACACAGCACATCGGTGCTTATCAGGTTTCTGTTCAGGGGAAAAAGGTGACATTCCTTGATACTCCAGGACATGAAGCGTTTACTGCAATGCGTGCACGTGGTGCAAAGGTTACTGACGTTTGTATCATCGTAGTTGCTGCAGATGATGGCGTTATGCCACAGACAAAAGAAGCTGTTGACCATGCCAAGGCTGCAGGTGTTCCAATCATCGTAGCTGTCAACAAGATGGACAAACCAACAGCGAACCCTGATCGTGTCATGAATGAAATGAGCGATCTGGGAATCATGCCTGAAGAATGGGGTGGAGATACAATCTTCGTACGCTGTTCTGCAAAACAGGGAGAAGGTATTCAGGACATTCTGGAAACAATTCTGGTTGTATCTGAAGTTCAGGAATACAAGGCAAATCCAAACCGTATGGCAACTGCAACTGTTATTGAAGCGAAACTCGATAAGGGACGTGGTCCAGTTACAACACTGCTGATCCAGAATGGTACACTGCGTACTGGTGATGCAATCGTTGTTGGTGCATGCTTCGGGCGTGTTCGTAAGATGGTGGATGACAGAGGTCGTGAAATCAAGTCTGCAGGTCCTGCTACACCAGTTGAAATTATCGGTTTGAATGATGTACCTGTTGCAGGTGATTTGGCTAAGGCATTTGAATCTGAAAAGCAGGCTCGTGCTGTTGCGGAACGTCGTGCTCAGGCTAAAATTGAAATGGAACGTCGTTCTACAAGCGCAATGTCACTGGATGATCTGGCTCGTCAGATTGAAAGCGGTGATGTACAGGAAATTCCTGTTATCGTAAAGGCAGACGTACAGGGTTCTGCAGAAGCTGACAAGGCTTCTTTGGAAAAGCTGGAAGTATCTGGTGTCAGAGTCAATGTTATCCGCTCTACTGCTGGTGCAATCTCTGAATCTGATATCATGCTGGCTAGTGCGTCAAAGGCTGTTATCTATGGATTTAACGTTCGTCCTGATGCAAATGTTCGTAAGAAGGCAGAAGAAGAGGGCGTTGAAATTCGTCTGCATACAATCATTTACAAGGCTCTGGAAGAAATGGAGCTGGCAATGAAGGGTATGCTGGCACCTGTTTATGAAGAAGTTGTTATCGGTCAGGCAACTGTTCGTCAGACATTCAAGGTATCTAAAGTGGGTACAATTGCTGGATGTATGGTTAATGACGGTAAAATCATCAAAGAATGTGGTGTTCGTCTGATTCGTAATGGTATCGTTGTCTACACTGGCAAGCTTGGTTCACTCAAGCGTTTCCAGAACGATGCAAAGGAAGTGACACAGGGTTACGAATGTGGTGTAACAATTGAAAACTTCAACGACATCAAGGAAGGCGACATCATCGAAGCTTACCAGGATCAGGTTGTTCCTCAGGCTTAAGGAGGGCATCTGTCATGGCAATCAAGCAGGAAAGAATGAACCAGATTATTTTAAAGGAAGTCACTCAGATTATTCAGTTTGAACTGAAGGATCCGAATGTTGGTTTTGTGACCATCACGGATGTTCATGTAACCAATGATTTCTCTTATGCAACTGTTTATGTGAGCTTTTTAGGTAAAGAAGAACGCAATGCAGCTGGTTTGAAAGCGTTGAATCGTTCTAAGGGATTTATTCGTTCAACTTTGGCGAAGCGTCTTACAATCCGTAAGACTCCAGAAATCATTTTTAAACTGGATAAATCACTGGAACAGGGGAAACGTATTGAAAATCTGATTCAGTCAATTCATAAAGATTAGTGATTCTCATTTGAGAATCACTTTTTGTTTTGGTAAAATGAAATTAAGGTGGTGATGTTCCATGAAGAAAGCGGTCTTTTATCAAGGGTCATTGTTTCTGATTCCTGATGAATTTGATTGTTTTGAAGCATTTGTAGAAGATGTGAAAGCACATCCTTTGCAGGTTTTGATTCTTCTTCATGAAAAGGAATGTCTGGCACCTTATTTTATTGAAGAACATTGTGAGATTAAAACGGTCATGTTTCAGGATCTTGATCAGCTGATTGAAGTTGATGTTGAGATCATGAAAAAGAGTGAATATGAGAAACTGCTTCGTCACAAGATAAATGATCTCCGTCTGAATGATGCTTCTTTTGATCGTCTGCGACAGTCCATGACTTTGGATGGTACTTTCTTGCGTGAGTATCAGAAGTCATGTTATCATGAGGCAATCTGTGAATTCTGGCAGCAGTTTGAAATGAAGGAAAAGTATTTAAGAGAGTCAATGTCTGATGATTGTGAACAGAATGATGATTTGAGAATGATGTTTCAGATTTACTGTGGAATTCAGTATAATCAGATTCGAGTTTATTTAAGAAAAATCAAGGATAAGCATGTCTTGATGATAACATGTCTTGCCGATTCTCTGGTACAGATTCTGATTGACGGTATTTTGCATCAGGCTCCGCAATCACTGCGTAAAGAGTGGGATTTCTATAGTTTTCTGCCTAAAAATATCTACAAGTATTCTGCAGTAAGAGAAGAATATGATGCATCAGATATGCCATGTTCATTGAAAGCTGAAAAGAATGAGTTTGATGAATCCAAATACATGGTTGAATTTGAGATTCAGCCTCATCCTAATTTTGCGATGGCTTGTGAAGAGAATTATCTGTATGTTTGTTCGATTCTGGGAGAAAATTTGTTTCATGCGGTCATTCATGACTTTAAATGGACAGAGTCCGTAGAACGCACAGGAATCAGTTCTCAGACGTTTTATCAGCAAGTGATGTCCAGTCTTAATCCGCGTCTTTTGATTCAGCTGGCAGGTCATATGCATCAGATTGGGCTGCGTTTAAAGAAGCGGGATTCATTCAGTGAACGCAGTTTTGATCAGCACATCATGACGCGCTGTATTGAGTGTACAGACTGGTTTATCCTGGAAAAGCCATCACTTGATATCAATGAATTGCAGATGGAAATGAACATTGCATTTTCTACGCTGGTTTTTACATTGCGTGATGATGAAGAACTTCATCTTCAGCATAAGCATATTTTATTGGATCTGATGAAGTTTCTGGTTGAAAATACTCATATGGAAATCATTGATTACTGTATTTCCAATGATCGCATTGATGTGGATTTTATGAATTTTGATCCATCCAAGATGTTCAACACACTTCGCAACAATGCACCAGTCTTTGAAAAGTACGATTGCCGTTATGATGAATATACTGCAGATGAAGTGCTGCGTTATGAAATTTCCTATCAGATGAAAAAGAAAAAGCTGAATTTCAATCAGCTTCATTAAAGAGAAAAAGGTGTTCATTGGACACCTTTTAAAATACGTTTTTAAGTCTGGATAGGTAACTGTAATGGCTGTATTTGGCTACTTTGACCAGTCGATCAGAGTTTTTAATGGTCACTGCAGTACAGTCATCCAGGTGCATGAATTTATGGTCATAGCACAGCATTGCATTTTTGAAAGTTCCAGGTTTTACATGAATGACGGCATCTTCTTTTAATATCAGACTGGAACGCAAAGAACGATGCTTCCAGTGATGAATTCCCATGATTTCAGAAAGCTGAAGCAAGGGCAGACCATGCTGAATAACAGCGCCGCCTAATGAACGGTTAATGGCTGTTGAGCCAATCTGTGAACATAGACAGATTCCAGATCCCAGAAATTTCTCAAAGTATTCATCATTGATCCATAAATCCAAGGAAAGTGTATTGATCATGTTTTCAATACGGGCTTCATTGAAGGCATATACAGTTTCATTATTTCCATGAAGCTGTACTTCCAGCATTGGATAGGAACGAATCTGAGGCTGTTGGTGAATGAATTTATCAAGCAGTTCATCAATTTCTTCTTTCTGATGATCGCACATGAATCCAAGTGTACCAGTATGAATACCGATAAATGTCATATTTTCAAGTTGGTTGACATATTGATGAATGGCTTTCAGGAAAGTTCCATCGCCCCCTACGACAAAAACTGTATCCGGATTTTCTTCATTGTATGTGTAGTTGTATTCAGTTAAAAAATGTATGATTTTATCTTTAAGAAGTACTGATTGTTCATCTTCTCTGGTAATAACGCTGTATTGAGGCATAATTTCACATCCTTGAGAATATTATACATGATATGTGTGCAAAAGGGGATGTTTTCTTTTTTATAGAATTGTATGCAAATCTGATGAAAGTCAGCTCCAATACTGCCGTTTTATGAAAAGAAAGGAAAATATTTTCAGAAAATAACTCATTTTACTTGACTGATAATTTTTTCACAAGTATAATCAATCTTGTGAAATCTTTAACGAAAGAAAGAGGGTTAAATTATGGGTCGTTTAGAGAATAAAGTCGCAATTATCACTGGAAGCAATTCTGGTGTTGGAGCAGCAGCTGCTAAGTTGTTTGCAAAAGAAGGTGCCAAGGTTGTCATCAGTGCACGTCGTCTTCCTCAGCTGGAAGAAGTAGCTGCTGAAATCCGTGCAGCAGGTGGAGAAGTTCTGGTTGTTCAGACGGACGTTTCAAAAGTAGAAGATTGTGAAAATCTGGTGGCGAAGACAGTTGAAGCCTTTGGTAAAGTTGATATTCTGGTCAACAATGCTGGTGTTCTTGAAGCTGGTCTGAAGCCAATTGATGTCTATACTGATGAAGATGTTGAATGGGTTTATAACATCAATACAAAAGGTACTATGTACTGCACACGTGCTGTATTGAAGAATATGATTCCAAACAACAGTGGATCAATCATCAACCTGGATTCAGTTGCGGGTGCATTTGGTTGCGGTGGTGCTGCTTATGTATCTTCCAAGGCTGCAATTATTGGTTTGACTAAGCATACAGCGATGCGTTTTACAGGCACTGGTATCCGCTGCAACTCAGTCAATCCATCTACAATTTTGACTCCAATGTCAAAGACAGACCCTGCAACATTGAATCAGGATATGTTTGGTCAGATGATGAAACACATGAATCTGCGTGTTCAGCCATGTTTGCCTGAAGATGTTGCGAACATTCTGTTGTTCTTGGCATCAGATGAATCAAGAGCACTGACTGGTCAGATTATCGTTTCAGACTTTGGTGCTACTTTGTAAGAATATTCACTAAATTGAATTCGAAATTTTATACTTGTATAATAAATACAGAAAGGAAAAAATAGGATAGTTTTATGAAACAGTTAAATGAAAAAGTTGCAATTGTAACTGGTGCTGGTCAGGGTATTGGTAAAGGAATTGCATTGTGTCTGGCAAAACGTGGAGTAAAGGTTGTCTGCACAGGACGCCGTCTTGAACCAATTGAAGCTACAGTTGAAGAAATCAAAGCTTGTGGCGGTGAAGGGTTCTGCATGACTTGTGACTCTTCTGATCGTGAACGTGTAAAAGAAGTTGTGGCAAAGACTGTTGAAACATACGGTACAGTGGATGTCATCATTAACAATGCTCAGGCTGTTGCAAAGTCAATGCCTGTTGAAGAAGTTACCTATGAATTGATGCATCTGGCATGGTCTACAGGTACAATTGGTTCTTTGAACTTCATGCAGGAATGTTTCCCTTACTTTAAGGGACAGGGTGAAGGTCGTGTTATCAACTTTGCATCTGCAACAGGTATGTTCGGATATGCTGGTAACTGTGCTTATGGTTCCAATAAGGAAGCTGTACGCGGTCTGACAAAGATTGCTGCAAAAGAATGGGGTCAGTATGGCATCACTGTTAACTGTGTGCTGCCTGGTGCTGAATCTCCAGCTGCAAAAGAATGGGCGAAGAAGTTCCCTGAAAAATATGCTGCAATTCTGCAGCAGCAGCCTATGCGTCGTTTAGGTGATGCTGAAATGGATATCGCTCCAGTGATTGCATTCTTGGCAGGACCTGATTCATGCTACTACTCAGGTCAGTGTCTGCTGCTTGATGGTGCATATTCAATTGCTCCTTGATGCATTGATTGTTTTAAAAAGTATTCGTCAACTTGGAACACCTTATGGTGTTCCTGTTGAGCCTCATAATGAAAGGGAGATTTACAGATGTTTAAGATTGTTAAAGCTGAAAAGCTTGCAGACAAGATCTACCTGATGGATGTAGAAGCACCTCGTGTTGCTAAAAACTGCTATCCAGGTCAGTTTATCATTGTCAAAATCGATGAAAAAGGAGAACGTATTCCTTTGACAATTTGTGATTATGATCGTGAAAAAGGTCTTGTAACGATTGTATTCCAGGTTGTTGGTGCTTCAACAGAACGTATGAGTCATATGACTGTTGGAGATGCATTCCGTGATTTTGTTGGTCCACTGGGATGTGCCAGTGAACTGTGCCACGAAACTGTTGATCAGCTGAAAGAAAAGAAGATCCTGTTTGTTGCTGGTGGTGTAGGTGCAGCTCCTGTTTATCCACAAGTAAAGTGGCTGCATGAACTTGGAGTTCAGTGTGATGTTATTACTGGTGCTAAGACAAAGGATATGCTGATTCTTGAAGAAGAGATGAGTGCTGTTGCTGGAAATTTCTATCCATGTACAGATGATGGCTCTTATGGCCATCCTGGAATGGTTACTTCCAAGATTGAAGCTCTGGTCAATGAAGGTCATCACTATGATTTAGTGGTAGCGATTGGACCAGTTATCATGATGAAGTTTGTTTCGCTGCTGACAAAGAAGCTGGGTATCAAGACAATTGTTTCCATGAATCCAATTATGGTGGATGGAACAGGTATGTGCGGTGCCTGCCGTCTTCAGGTTGGCAAGGAAATCAAGTTTGC
Organism: Erysipelotrichaceae bacterium; assembly: GCA_045652605.1. Taxonomy (GTDB): domain Bacteria; phylum Bacillota_I; class Bacilli_A; order Erysipelotrichales; family Erysipelotrichaceae; genus RGIG1896. The sequence continues at coordinate 572 of JAZRUQ010000211.1, read as the reverse complement.
CTGTGTAGATGGTCCGGAATTCGATGGACATCTGGTTGATTTTGACCAGGCAATGGCTCGTCAGAGAATCTATAAGACACTTGAAGGCCGCAAGATGCTCAAAGAGCTGGAAGGCAACACACATCATGGTGGATGTGGACACTGTGGAGGTGAACACTAATGGATGTTTTGAAGAGAGTTCCAATTGCTGAACAGGATCCTAAAGTTCGTGCAACCAACTTTGAAGAAGTTTGTTTAGGATATACTGCTGAAGAAGCAGTGGCAGAAGCTCAGCGCTGTATTGGTTGTAAAAACGCACGCTGTATTCAGGGATGTCCTGTATCCATTCAGATTCCTGATTTTATCGCTAAAGTAAAAGAAGGCAAATTTGAAGAAGCTTTCCATGTCATCAATGCTTCTTCTTCACTTCCTGCTGTATGTGGTCGTGTATGTCCACAGGAAAATCAGTGTGAAGGTAAATGTATTCGTGGTATCAAGGGTGATGCTGTTGCGATTGGTAAGCTGGAACGTTTTGTTGCAGACTACGCTCTGGCTAATGGTATTGGACCTAAGAAACCTGAAAACTTCAATGG
>JAZRUQ010000210.1:0-6218 GCA_045652605.1 Erysipelotrichaceae bacterium | reverse complement strand
TTCTTCCAATTTATGACCGTACAAAAGTAAAAGGTGGTAAAAGTCGTTTAAAAGAATGGGATTATTATTATGTGGGGAATGATCAGTTTGGTGTTGCTTTGACGATTGATGACAATTATCTCTATGGTCTGGATTCTGTTTCTTTTTTGTGGTTTGAAGATACACCATGGCAGATCACAAAGAGTCCAATGAGAATTCTTCCGAAAGGAAAGACAGGATTGCCTGCATCTTCTGTTTCTGGTGTAACCAAAACAGAAGGAAAAGGATATTTCATGAAATTTGAAGTGACAAGAAAAAGCCGTGTGCTGGAAGTTCACATGGATGATTTCAAGGATGGTCAGCCAATTGACATTCATATCGCTTTGCTGGATGAACCGGAAGAATCTTTGGTTGTGTGCACTCCTTTTGAAAAGGAAGCCCATTTCTACTACAATCAGAAAATCAACTGCATGCGTGCAAAAGGAACTGTAAAGATTGGTGATACTGTCTACAAGATGGAACCAGAAAGTTCATTTGGTGTACTGGACTGGGGTCGTGGTGTATGGACATACCATAACACATGGTACTGGGGTTCAGCTTCAGGTTTAGTGGATGGTGCTGATTTTGGCTTCAATATTGGTTATGGTTTTGGGGATACATCTGCTGCATCAGAAAACATGCTGTTCTACAAGGGGAAAGCCCATAAGCTTTCTCAGGTGACATTCAATATTCCAATGAAAGATGGAAAAGAAGACTATTTGTCGCCATGGACTTTCACAAGTGATGATGGGCGTTTTGAAATGGACTTTGTACCAGTGATCAATCGTTCAGCATTAACTGATCTGAAGATCCTGGTGAGTGATCAGAATCAGGTGTTTGGCCGTTTCAGTGGAACTGCTGTTTTGGATGATGGCACAAAACTGGAAGTCAAGGACTTGTTTGGGTTTGCAGAGAAAGTTGAAAACAAGTGGTAATGGAAAAGGCCATCGAACGTATTCGCAAGTTCAATAAGGACAGAGACTGGCAGCAGTTTCATACTCCGGAAAACCTGGCAAAGTCCATTGCGATTGAAGCAGGTGAGCTTCTGGAATGTTTCCAGTGGTCCAATGAGTTTGATCGACAAGCTGTGCAGGAAGAGCTGGCTGATGTCATGAGCTATTGCATTGATATGGCAGATGCACTTGGAGTAGACATGGAACAGATTCTTCTGGAAAAGATTGCCAAGAATGAGGCAAAATATCCTGTTGAAAAATCAAAGGGAAACTCAAAGAAATACACAGAACTATAAAATAAAAATGCTGGCTCAATTGAGTCAGCATTTTCACTGATTAGAAAAGTTTCTTTAACAGTTTTGCAGCATCACCGATTTTATCAACGGCGATTTTTGCCTTGATGCCATCGATTACTTTTTCAAGCAGTTCATCTGGAAGGTCCACATTCAATAGTTTTTCCAGAGCCTTTACAGGTTCTTCCATGAACTGTTTCTGAAGTTTTTCATCCTTCATGATTTTTTCAACTGCATCGTTGATGATTTCTTTAATGTTGATTTCTGCCATAAGTGTACTCCTTTGTTTTTATAATTGTATGATGGCTGGCAGTAGAAAAACAAGTGGAAATCAGTAAAAAGATGGTATAAAGTGTTTAGAAATGATAAGATACTCTCGGAAAGAAGGTAGATTTATGAATTCTTTTGTTACTGCACTCAATGTAGTACTTCCACTGCTTCTTCTTGTCGTAGTTGGTTATTTTTTGAAAACACGTAATTTTTTCAGTGATATTACACTGAAACAGATGAATAAACTGGTTTTTACTTTACTGATACCATGTTCATTGTTTAAAAGCATTGTGACAAGTTCAATTGAAGATGCGCTGACACCGGAATACGTATTGTTTTGTTTGGCGGGTGTAGCAGTCATGGTGCTGATTGGTCTTCTTTTTGGAAGAACATTCTGTGAACGTCAGGATCAGAAAGGTGTTATGGCACAGGCAATTTTCAGAGGGAATACGGTTCTTTTTGGTATTCCTGTAGTCAGCATGCTGTATCCGAATGAATCCATTGTCTTGACGACATCCATGATTGCATTGGTTGTGCCGATTATCAATATCTGTGCCGTTGTGATTCTGCAGTTGCATGCTGGAATGAAAACAGATATTAAATCTCTGATTGTATCAGTGTTGAAAAATCCAATGGTGATCGCAACATTATCAGGATTTGCGATCAAACTGATTGGTGTTGAAATTCCATCGGCTGTGATGAAAGCCATCAGTGAAATTGGCGGCTCTGCCAACACAGTTGGTCTGATTGTGCTGGGTGCTTCCTTCGAGCTTCCTGCCATTTCACAGAACCTTAAGAAACTGGTGCTGATTACATCCATGCGTATGATCATCTGTCCGCTTGTGATGATGACCATTGCCGTGATGCTCGGATATCGTGGAATTGAACTGGCAACAGTGATGGTGATCTTTGGTGCACCAACTGCCGTATCTTCATTTGCCACAGCAGTGCAGATGAAGGGGGATGGTGTGCTGGCCTCTCAGGCTGTGATGAGCACAACAGCTGTTAGTGCCATTACAATCTTTACTTGGGTATTTGCATTAACATCATTGAATATGTTATGATATGTCGGCTTGTGAAAAATGAGGAGGTTATCTCATGAATGATAAATTAGTTTATGCCATTACGCCGAATCAGCATGTGCGTATTCTGGCTTGTACAACAACGCAGCTGTGTGAAGCAGCACGCAGACAACATGATCTGTGGCCTACAAGTGCAGCAGCACTGGGCCGTATGATGAGTGTTACTGCAATTTTAGGTGCAATGCTGAAAAGCGAAAAAGAAAAAGTAACCGTTCAGATCAACGGAGGCGGTGCTATCGGTACAATGATGGCTGATGCCAACTGCAATGGTCAGGTCAGAGGGTTTGTTGGAGATCCTCATCAGTATCTGGTCTACAATGATACAAACAAACTGGCTGTCGGTCTGATTGTCGGAACCAATGGCTACCTGAAGGTCATCAAGGATATGGGACTGAAAGATCAGTTTGCCGGTCAGGTTGCGCTTCAGTCTGGTGAAATCGGTGATGATTTTGCGTACTATTTTACAGTATCTGAACAGACACCATCTGCAGTATCTGTCGGTGTTTTGGTAGATACAGACAATTCCATTAAAAGTGCAGGTGCTATGATCATTCAGATCATGCCGGATGCACTGGAAGAAGACATCGTTGCCTGTGAACAGGCACTGTCAACATTGCGTCCAGTTTCTGAACTGGTTGCAGAAGGCATGAGTGCTGAAGATCTGGTGCGTGTTGTGTTCCCGGATGCAGAAATTCTGTCTGAAAAGCCACTGGGATGGTATTGCGACTGCAGCAAGGATCGTTTTAAAGCAGGTCTTTCAACGCTGGATAAAAAAGATCTGGAAGAAATGCTGCACGAGGATCATGGCTGTGAAGTCAAGTGTGAATACTGCAATACAGTTTACCAGTTCAACGAACATGATCTGAATGTCATTCTCGGGTTTAAGGCAGCATGTGGAAGATAAGAGATGTTGAAATTGAAAATCAGATTGTGATTGCACCCATGGCAGGTGTATCCAATCTGGCATTTCGAGAACTTGCGAAACAGTTTGGTGCAGGTCTGATCTACACTGAAATGGTTTCAGATAAAGCTATCTGCTACAACAACAAAAAAACAAAAGACATGACCTATGTCTCTGAACATGAACATCCGCTGTCGATGCAGCTGTTTGGCTATGAAGTGGATTCCATGGTGACTGCAGCCCAGTTTCTGGATAATGAAACAACCTGTGATATCATCGATATCAACATGGGCTGTCCAGTAAAGAAAGTGGTTTCCTGCGGTTCAGGTTCAGCAATGATGAAAACTCCTGATCTGGCAGAAGAGATTGTCAGAGCAGTTGTTGAAGCAGTAAAAAAGCCTGTTACAGTCAAAATCCGTGCAGGATGGGATGATGATTCCATCAACTGTGTTGAATTCGCACAGAGAATGGAACGTGCAGGAGCCTCGGCAATTGCCGTCCATCCAAGAACACGCAAACAGTTTTATGAAGGAAAATCCAACTGGGATCTGATTCGTCAGGTCAAAGAAGCAGTATCCATTCCAGTTATTGGTAATGGAGATATTCATACTCCTGAAGACGCAAAGCGCATGCTGAAAGAAACAGGGTGTGATGCCATCATGGTGGGGCGCGCAGTTTTAGGTGATCCTTGGCTGATTCGTCAGATCAATGATGCATTTGAAGGCAAGGAAGTCTTTGATGTGTCATGGCAGCAGAAGTTTGAGATCATTCTCGAACATGCACAAAGACTGTGTGATCTCAAGGGTGAAAAAGCTGGAATTCGTGAAATGCGAGGTCATGCGATGTGGACGATTCAAGGTCTCCCATATTCGGCAAGAGTGAAAACGCACATGAATCAGCTCAATACCTATGAAGATCTGGAAAACCTGTTAAAACAATATGGTGACTCACTGGCTGAAGGTGATTTCAGCTGGTTGTTTCCAAGTGAAGAGTAAAAAGTGAAAGTGTGATGAACACTTTCATTTTCGTTTGACAAAGACCCACTCTTTCTTTATAATACGAGTGGAAATAAGCTATGAAGTGAACAGTAGTCCTCTTGTGAGTGTTGTAGAGAGTCTGTGGGTGGTGAAAACAGATCGCAAAAAGAGGGATGAATAAGACCATGGAGCTATCGCTGGCCAGCGTTATCGGCAGACTTATCAAGTCACTAAGATGATACGGGTGATCGTATCATGAATTAGGGTGGTACCACGATGTTAACTCTCGTCCCTATATGGATGAGAGTTTTTATATTTTAGGAGGAAGAAAAATGGAAGTAAATCGTACTGAACAGGAACTCGTCCGCATTCAGAAAATGAATGAACTGAAGGAAAAAGGAATTGAACCTTATGGCCATGCATTTGAACGTACACATCGTTCAGCTGAACTGAAAGCACTGTATGGTGAAAATACAAAAGAAGAACTCGAAGAAATGAATGTACGCGTACGCGTAGCAGGAAGAATCATGACAAAGCGCCGCATGGGTAAACTTGGTTTCTTGAACATGCAGGACCGTGATGGACAGATTCAGATCGTTGTCAACAAGGCTGTTGTTGGTGATGATGTTTATGAAATCTTCAAGTCAGCAGACATTGGAGATATTATTGGTGTTGATGGTTTTGTCTTCAAGACAAATACTGGAGAACTGTCTGTTAAGGCAGAAGTTTATACACACCTGTCAAAGGCATTAAGACCTCTGCCTGAAAAATTCCATGGTCTGACAGACGTTGAAGAACGTTACAGAAGACGTTATGTTGACCTGATTATGAATGAAGAAAGCAAGCGCATTGCGCTGCTCAGACCAAGAATCATCCGTGCTGTACAGCACTATCTGGATGGACAGGGGCTGGTAGAAGTTGAAACACCAGTTCTGCAGCCAATTCTGGGTGGTGCAGCAGCTCGTCCGTTTGTGACACATCACAACACACTGGATATGGATTTCTATCTGCGTATCGCAACAGAACTGCCATTGAAGCGTTTGATCGTTGGTGGTCTGGAAGGCGTTTATGAAATTGGACGTCTGTTCCGTAATGAAGGAATGGACCCAAGACACAATCCTGAATTCACAACAGTAGAAGCTTATGTTGCTTACTCTGATATGGAAGGCATGATGAAGCTGAATGAAGGTCTGTTTGAATCTGTAGCTATGGAAGTATTCGGAAAGACTGATTTCACTTTAGGTGATAAGGAAATCTCTTTGAAGGCTCCATTCAAAAGATGGCACATGGTAGACGCTGTTAAAGAAGTAACAGGTGTAGACTTCTGGAAAGAAATGACTCTGGAAGAAGCACTGGCATTTGCGAAGGAACATCATGTAGAAGTTGAAAAGCACCAGATGTCAATTGGTCATATCATCAACCTGTTCTTTGAACAGTACTGTGAAGATAAGATCACTCAGCCTACATTTGTCTATGGACATCCAGTAGAAATCTCTCCACTGGCAAAGAAGAATCCAACAGATCCACGTTTTACAGATCGTTTCGAACTTTTGATCTATGGTACAGAATATTCAAATGCATTCAGCGAATTGAATGACCCAATCGATCAGAGAGAACGTTTCGAAAAGCAGCTGGAACTGAAGGCTCTGGGTGATGATGAAGCATCTGAAATGGATGTTGACTATGTAGAAGCACTGGAATACGGTATGCCTCCAACAGGTGGT
>JAZRUQ010000209.1:0-4794 GCA_045652605.1 Erysipelotrichaceae bacterium | reverse complement strand
CGACTGGCTGGGATCTCTGCCTACTCCACTGACTCTGACTATGGTTGGTACTCTGTCTGGTGCTTCTGTTAACCGTGCTCACAAGGCTGTTAACGCTGAAGGCAAGATGGTTAACGTTGGTTCTTACATGGTTCCACTGCTGGAAGAAAACTGCAAGAACCTGGGTGTTGAAATCATGACTGAAACTAAGGCTACTGAAATCATCATGGCTGATGGCGCTGCTGCTGGTATCGTTGCTGTAAACGGTGAAACTACTTACACAATCAATGCTAAGAGCGTTGTTCTGGCTGCTGGTGGATTCGGTGGTAACCTGGATATGGTTGTAGAAAACAAGGCTAGCCTGGCTGGTTTCGTATCTACAAACGGTGCTACAATCGACGGAAGCGGTATTAAGATGGCTGTTGCTGCTGGTGCTGCTACTGTTGACATGGGCGAAATCCAGATTCACCCAACTGTATATGTAAACCCAGAAACTGGTAACACTTCACTGATCACTGAATCTATCCGTGGAGACGGTGCTATCGTTGTTAACCAGGAAGGTGTACGTTTCGTTAACGAAGACGAAACTCGTGACGTTGTATCTGCTGCTGTTCTTGAACAGACAGGTGGATATGCTTGGGTAATTTTCGACCAGAAGATGTATGATGCATCTGCAACATATGCTGGTTATGTAACTAAGGGTCTGTGTGTTGCAACTGAAGGTAAGAGCCTGGCTGACCTGGCTGCTGCTATGGGATGCGATGCTGCAACTCTGGAAGCTACAGTTTCTACTTGGAACACAGCTGTAACAAACCAGAAGGACGAAGAATTCGGACGTAACGCATTCAAGAACACTCTGGATGAAACTTACTATGCTGTTAAGATCAACCCAGGTATTCACCACTGCATGGGTGGTGTTGTAATCAACACTAACACTGAAGTGCTGAATGCAGAAGGTAATGCAATCCCTAATCTGTTCGCTGCTGGTGAAGTAACTGGTGGTGTACACGGTGCTAACCGTCTGGGTGGTAACGCAGTTGCTGATATCGTTGTATTCGGACGTATCGCAGGTGCTGCTGCTGCAGCTAACGCTGAATAAGTTAAACTGAACTTATCATTTAAAGGATGACTCATTGGGTCATCCTTTTTTCACGTTTTACACACAACAAGCTGATACAATAACCAAATCAAGGAGGAAAGTCTATGAAATGTATTCTGATTTTCTTTATGTTGTTGTTTTTGAGTGGTTGTGTTGTGCATGGTTCATCGGTTAATCCTTTGAATGCATTTGAGATACAGGGTCAGAAAGCAGTTGATCATGTTATTTATCAACAGGCTCAAGATGCCTTGAATCATCTTCACGGGACTTCTTACAGTGTTAAAGTTGAATTGACATCTGGTCCTGTTATGACACTTCTGGTTTCTGAAAGTCAGGAAGTAACACAGTTTATGGTACATGGTCAGGGATACACACAATGGGTTCAGTTGTTTGATGATCGTATCTTGTGCCTGACGGGTGATAATGGTCATGTTGAAGCACAGATTCTTGATGATTTGAGTTCTTATGGTGATATGGAAACAATTATCCGATGCGTTGTTGATCCAGTTTCATTGGTTGAAGGAAGACATTTTCAGCGCACTTCAGGAGCTGAGGAAGGCAGTGTGCAGATTGCGACGGACAACATTGATTTCTGGATGAAAGTCAATGAACAGAAAATCATTTCTCAAGTTAAGTTGTATTTCTCTGATTTTCCGATGATGACACTTTATTATTCTGAAGAAATCCCGTTATTTCCGACGATCAACAAGTCAGATTATCCACTGTATAGTGATTTGATGGAAATTAGTGAAGAAATACTGGTTGAACATGATTTTGCTTGGAATGAAGATAAGTATGTACGTCAAAAGGATGACTCAACAGAAATTATGATGTTGAATGGTACTCGTCTTGATTACACGATGAATGATGATCAGCGAACCATTCATCTTGTGTATGATGGATTAATTTTAAAAGGCGTTTATACTTCGGTGAATAAGCCAGATTATTGCGAGGTTGATTTTACTCAAAATCTCACAGAAGAGAATGAATTGAATTGTACAAGTGATGAAATGAAAGAAATGAATGACTTGTTTGAAAGTCTGATAAAAGAGTTTGAAACACATAATTTCACACATTAATTTGATACTTTGCTGTAATGTGTTGATTAGAATAAAGATGTAGTTAAATAATAACCTCCCTTTACTAATAACTACCTGCTGTTTATATTCAAAACTAAAGAAAAGGTCTCTTATTTAGAGACCTTTTCTAGTGGACATTGTTCAATGTGTTTGAGAGAAAAATCTTTGAATTCTTCTTTCAATTCTTTGATATATGGATAGAAGTCATCAAATGTTTTTGGGTTATGACAATCCAATCCGTAAAGGACAGGAGTTTGATGTTTTGCAATGATTTCAAATGTCTGTGAATTTGGATAACGATAATCCAGTTTTCCATCAATGATTTTCTTTCCTTTGGATTTTCCTTTTAAGTTGATTTCTATTGGAATGCTCAACTGTGATGCGCATTCAGCAATTTCTTCAATCGCTTGTTTTCCTTCTTCTGGATAATGATCCAGAAGATACATGAAATAGTCAGGATGAGCTACATAAGTAAACCATCCGGTTTTCATTGCCTCAATCACGTAGTCTTTCATAATGATTAAATCTTCATTGCTGACCTCTTCAGTGAAATCTTTCTGATCAAATCGATTGAAGTGCTGACCTAAAATCAGATAATCCACTTTTTTAAGAAATTCAGGATACATTTCTTTGTATTCTGGGATATATTCACATTCAAGACCAATATGGATTGTAATCTGGTCTTTGTATTTTTCTTTCAGTTGAGTGATGGATGTGATGTATTCATCCAGTTCATTCAGTTTCATTCTATCCTTGTAGACTGTATATTGGTCCATTGGACAATGATCGGAAAATCCCAGAATTTTGATGCCATTCTTAATGGCTGCCAGGACATATTCTTCATCAGTGCCCACTGCATGAAAGCAGCGTGCTGTATGCGTATGGAGATTAAAATTCTGCATTTGTCAGTTCAATCCACTGGTCGATATAACGGCCAATCAGGTTTAAAGATTCCATCCAGAAATCTTCTTTTGTCAGATCGATATCAGCCATCATTGCTACATCTTCAACAGATGCTGTCGTTGTATATGCAAGCAGTGCATTGTATTTAGGCATGAAGTTTTCTTTGTCTTTTTCAGCGATTGCATACAGTCCTTTAGCAAACAGGCAGCCAAATGCGTATGGGAAATTGTAGAAATTCAGACCAGCGCGATAGTAGTGTGATTTGCATACCCACATATATGGATGCATTACTTCAGGGTCAAGTCCTGGACCATAAGCATTTTTCTGTGCTTTCATCATGATTTCCTTGAGCTGATCAGCAAACAGGAATTCATTGGCTCTGCGGTCAACCACTTCATTTTCAAACTCATAACGAGAGTGAATGTCACAGATAACCTGTGTTACATCCTGCAGCATGGATTCAATCAGTGCAGCTTTCTGAGCATTTGTTTCTGCATTTTCAATTGCTGAGTTCATGATGACAGTTTCATTGAATGTTGAGGCAGTTTCAGCAACTGGCATTGTGTAGCCTGTGTTGAGCATGCTGTGGTGTTCGATGCAATGACCATGATAGGCATGACCAAGTTCATGGGCAAGAGTGACGATGTCTGAGAATGAACCATCATAGTTTGTCAGTACACGGGACTGTTTCAGAAATGGCAGATTTGAACAGAATGCTCCACCAACTTTACCCGGACGAGGATAGAAGTCAATCCAGTTGTCTTTGAATGCCGTATCAATCAGATCAGCGATTTCAGTTGAGAATGGCTTGAAGTTTTCAATCAGAATATCATGAGCTTCTTCAATAGTGTAGGATTTAGAATCTTCAGGTGTGCTCATTGGGGCAAACAGGTCATACCAAGGAAGTCCATTTGTGTGTCCTAAAAGTTTTGCCTTATGAGCAAGATATTCATGGAACTTAGGTAATGATTTTTCGATTGCACTCATCATGGCATCCAGAGTTTCACGTTTCATGCGTGAAGCTTCAAGTGTCATGGCCATGACGGAGTCATAACCTCTTAAGTTGGATACAACACGTGCTTCACCTTTGATTGAGTTCAATGAGAAGGCAATTGCATCTTTGATTTTTTCATATGCTTTCAGTTCAGCTTCATAGGCTTCTTTACGTACGTTCTGATCTGCATCATAAGCCAGATTTCTAACAGATGAGAGTGTCAGTGTCTGATCACCCATTTCAACAGCCAGTGTGCTTGTCAGATAGCTCTGCAGCTGACTCCAGTTGTTGGAAGCATTCTGTCTCATCAAAGAGAGAACGTTTTCTTCCTGTTCAGACAACAGGTGTGCAGCAGAAGCTTTAATTTCATTCAAATAGAACAGATGTTCCTTGATTAGGCTGCTTTCTGTTGACCATGCTTCGATTTCATCACATGCAGCAACTTTCTTTTCAAACATTGTGCTTGCGATTGTGTTTTTTGACATGGTTGTCATGAAACGATTTCTAAGTCCTGCAATTTTAGGGTTGGTTGTATCTGTTGAAGAACTCAAAGACAGATATGCCCCAATCTTTCTTGCACAAGTACTCATGTTCATGCTTTTGAGCAAAGCTGTTTCCAGATTTTCTTTTGAAATTGGAGCTTTAGCCAGTTCTGCGTTTTCCGCAATCATCTGTTCCAGTTTTCCAAAGTCTTCCTGAAGTGTTGGATCATCCAAAGATGTGTAGAGAATGTCGAGATT
>JAZRUQ010000208.1:0-5065 GCA_045652605.1 Erysipelotrichaceae bacterium | reverse complement strand
TTTCCAAAGAACAGCATCTTAAAGTAAGAGAACCCTGCATACAGCTGATCTGCAACATCCAAAGTCGCATCATTTACTTTAAAGCATCCCAGCAATTCATACATTGGGAAATATCTCCAGAACAGGAACACCAGCAGCATAGGTACCAGCATCAGATAAAGACGCCAGTCTTTCATAATTGTACGACCTACATTCAGCCAATAATGTTTTTCAACATCATCTCGAACCGCCTGCTCAGGATTTTCTTTGTACTTCCCTGTTACCTCATCTTTTACCAGGTAATCGTCAGCTATCATTTTCATACTGAATTCTCCATTTCTAATTCATCATTTCTTCTTTCTCCTGCTGTATACGCAAGAGATATGTCTTCTGATCTTCTATCATTCCATCTGATTTCGCCAGCAGATTCAACACTATCAGCGCAAACAGAAGTGAAATGATATCAGTTGTCGCATAAACCACCAGTGCAGTCAGATCTCCGCCAAACAGCAAAGATACCAGCCATCTGCCCAAAACTGCTCCCATGTAGGCAGTTACGGCAAACATTGATCGTTTGAATGGATCTTTTCTAAGCTGTTCTTTGCCCCACAAACGAGTCAGAAGCAAAGCGCTTAAAGCAAACACATTCCCGATGCAATACACCAGAACCTGTTCAATTGTCGCCCCCGAAGCGGCGCAGAAGGCAAATCCTCCGACTGCTGCATGAATCGCCGCATAACCTGACCACCTCATCATCACAACACAGATCATGGCTACTGTGATGGATAAAGCGATAGGTTGTGCCGGAAACCACTTAGCAGCAGCCAATGTGGCAACGACCTCAAATACAAGTGTAATTGCGGCCAGGATCGCAAGATCTATATTGCGATATTCTTTAAACGTTATTTGTCTCATGATATCGGTTTTCTACAATCTATTAGTTATCTTAATTCTACAACAGTAAGCCCTTTCATTTCCTTTGTTTTTTTGATGGATATCAATTAGAATCTTAGTTTTTTTGATGTTATTTCAATTCAGAAAGCGTTTTCTAACGATGTTATTTCTCGTTTTATTAAGAAATGTGATATTTTCACAAACGATGGATCGTTTTTGTTTTTTTACATGAAACTTACATTTCTTTCATGATTTCACGTAACAAAAAACAAGAAAAAAACTCACCAATTGTGCACATCTGCGCACAAATCAGCGAGTCTATCTTTATAGTATCCCAAGTCTTAAAACAATTACACAATTTTGCAGTAATCAAGCACAGAAAGAACCATACTGACAAGCAGATAAAGTTCAACAACAGCACCTGCAAGCCCAGCAACCAGGCCAATTACCGGCAAAATGCCAACGATACCCAGCACAATACCTGCAATCCACCCTGCCACAATATGCAGCAATATGTTGACTACAACAGCCATAACATCTTTCTTTTCAGTAAACGCCAACGGGAAATATTTTTTATATGGTTTCATACAATTTCCTCCTTCACGATAAAAATTATACAAAATATTCCAACTTAATACAACAAAAGGGTCAATATGACCCTTTTGATTTATTCACCAACCGCCTTATTTGTCAGCATTGTCTTTAAAAGTTTGAAACTTGAAGGTTTTCCCACAAATGTTTCTTTTTCGCCCCAGCGAAGCACAGGAGCATCATTTGCAGTTACTGGATTCCACTGAACCAGACCATTTCCATTTGGATTGCCTGTTTTCGCAAAATTGCACAAAGCCGTACTCATTTCATCAGAAATCTTATAGTCCTTTTCAGTAAATGGTCTCCAGCCATTCTTTAATGTACCAAAGAAATACCATAGTTCACTGGAATGCCATGCCCCATTGTCATCCCCAGGCAATCTTCTATCAAAGAACCAGCAGTAGCTTGCAGATTTATTCTGCTTTGCCTGCAGTGTACACCAGTCTTTGGCCATGCCATGAATAATCAAAGGCACGATATCTTCACTGGTTGATCCCATCATGTATGGGATATTCTTCTGTTTGCCTGCCATTGCTGCATCCAGATTAGATTCTGTGAGGAATACACCATCAATACAAGGTGATGCAATCATTCCTGCACCCTTGGTTGCTTTCTTTACGGTTGTCCATGCACCAAACAACTTTTCAGCATCAACGCTTCTCAGCTGTTCAAGCGTTTCACATCCTGCTTCAGCTTTCACTTTGTTCCAGAAATCATAACGATCTTCACAAGTCGCCTTGGAATTCATCAATTTATGAACTCCGCCACCGCTGTTCATGACAGCCTTTGCAAACAGACCATTAGTGAGTGGACTTAAGACATGCTGCTGAACACTCATACCTCCAGCAGACTGTCCCATAATTGTGATGTTGTCCGGATCTCCACCAAAAGCTTCAATGTTGGCTTTGACCCACTTCAATGCCGCAAGCTGATCAAACAGACCATAGTTTCCTGTATGACCTGCTTCTTCCTTTAATTCTGGAAGACACATGAATCCCATTGGCCCTAAACGATAGTTGATGGTTACCGCAACGCAGCCCTTGGCTGGCCATACTGGGCCATCAAAATGCTTTTCATGGCCACATCCTCCAGTATATCCTCCACCATGAATGTAGAAGATAACAGGAAGCTTGCTGGATTCATCTGCATCCTCTGGTGTCCAGATATTCAGATGCAAGCAGTCATCAGAGTACGTATACGTTTCATCTTTGCGAAACTCATTGTAATAGAATGCTTTTTCAACTACTTTTGCCTCATCGTAGAAAGCTCTTGGCTGATAGCTGCAGTTTCCATACTGAGTTGCATCATAAACGCCTTCCCACTTTTCCACAAGAACAGGATATTCCCATCTTTTGGCAGTGGCATAACGAATTCCCTTATAAGCTGTTACACCAGGCCACTGGCATGCTGTACCACGTATTTCACCACAATTGGTTTTCAGAATTTTACTCATAAAGCACCTCAGATTTTAAAGACTCGTTCTGCATTTTTCCAGCAGATTTTTTCATAAGCTTCTTTTGATAATGTTCCTTTGTTTACCTGCTCATCCAGCCAGCCTCCTAATGGGAACACCATTTCATCATTGACCATATCTGTCGCAAAGAACAATCGGTCCTGATAGCTCTCAAGGAATTTCAGCCCAAATTCAGGATCACGCATGATGGCCTGCCCTGCACTGTTGGCACTGAGATCTCCATACAGATTTTCATATTTCGCAAACAGTTCAGGAATACGTCCACCAGATACAACCGGCCCCTTGCCCCAGCTGTTGCGCTCTTCTTTGGTATCGGGAGCATCTTTGCTCATTTCAATCCAGAAAGTCTGAGAATGACCCAGAATCTTCAGCTTCGGATATGTCTTCAGCACATTTTCCAACAAAGGAAGACGAGGCTCATCCACTACACCATAACTGTATCCCACTTCAGGAGACATATGAATGGTCACTGGCATGTCCAGTTTTTCTGCAGCTGCAAACACAACCTGAAGAAACGGATCGTCCAGACGCTTATTGATGCTCATTTCACCAATACCGATGGCACCCTGACTCTTGTAGAGTACCAAACGGTCATAGACAGTTTCAGGATTTTTATCATCCAGCATGCACATCCATGCGAAATACTCTGGGTACTTTTCACAGATTTTTCTGCTAGTTGAATTTTTTCCTATCGGCAGTTTCTTTTCGCAGCCTGACATCAGCACTGCTTTGCGTATTCCCAGCTCCTTCAAATGAGGAATCATTTTCTCAGCACTGGAAAAATGCATCTTTCCAAGCTTGGGAATATTCCACAGTGTTGCATGCAGGTGAAGATCCACCTTTTTCATTTTTTATTCGCCCTTTGCAGCACGAATCTTTGCCATTTCAGCATACATTTCGTCTGTTTTATTCTTGTCCAGATTGAAAATCAAACCTACCCCAATCATCTGCAATGCATAGCAGAGTACTGGAATCATGTTGCAGACATAGTAGATACCAGTTACAGCTTCAGCAGTCTGAACTACGTTCTGACCAGATACATAACCTACAACACCCAGGAAGAATGCAATACCAGTAGATGCCAGAGTTGAACCAATCTTACGGCTGAATGTATACAGAGAATACATCGATCCATCAGAACGCACACCCATCTTCCATTCGCTGTAATCCAGACAGTCAGATACAAGTGCCCAAATCAGCATTGTGAATGCAGTCTGCCCCACCATAGAAGCGATGTTCAGCGCAGTGAACACAACTACATCTTCAATATAGAATACAACCTTCAACAGAGATACAACCAAAGAGAAAGCAGAAGTAATCAGAATAACATTGCGCTTTCCATACTTTGTCACCAGCTTTGGAATCATTGGGAACACCACAAACATAAATGGCATTGCTGCAACAGTAGCAATCATGATCATATCTGTGTTGTGATAAACTTCCTTATAAATATAGCTGTACGTCTGGCTTGATCCAGTGATTGTCAACATTGAACCGATGGTCGCAACCATAACCCCAATCAATGGACGGTTCTTCAGCGCAGCCTTGATGACTTTGCTGTATTCAAACTTTTCACCAGCAGGCTTTTCATCTTTTACACGTTCCAGTGTAAAATTGCACAGAATCAGATAGCTGACGATGCAGCATACACCAAAAATTACAGCCAGCAGAGTAAAACGTTCAGGAATGATGTTTTCATTTGCATCAAAGCAGAATACAGGAACCATGCTTAATGCAACAGCACCAACAAGACCACCACCGATTGAACGAGCACGACTCAGCTTTGAACGGTCAACTGGGTCAGTTGAAACAGCATTTGCCATAGCACCAAATGGCATAGATGTACCAGTATAGCTCATACCAAACAGAACATAAACGAAGGCAACCCAAGCATGCAGTGCTACACCAGTAAATGGAACATTGCTGAAGCACAGTACACCAGATAAAGCCAGTGGAAACATAAACAGTTTAATCCATGGAGTAAACTTATTTCCGCTTTTGCCCAGTTTCCATCTGTCAGGGAATGTACCGATGATAGGGTCATTCACTGCATCCCACAGACGTGCAACCAGGAACAATGATGCCATCCATTTTGCATCAATACCCAATGCATAAGTACAGAAAGTT
>JAZRUQ010000207.1:0-4741 GCA_045652605.1 Erysipelotrichaceae bacterium | reverse complement strand
TCACTGCTTGAAATCCGTGATAGGTTTGCCAAGTCGGAATTCGTTACGTATGTTCCTTCTAAATCATCTTTGAAAGATATTGATAAGATGCGCACAAAATATGCATACGAAAATATGTACATTTGCAAGAATCTCTTTTATTTCAAAGCTGAAAAATATGCAGCTTTCGGAGAGAAAAAAAGTTATCTTTATTTTGTTCCTTCAAATTACTCCATAAAAAGCTCCAAGCAGGCTAATCTTAAATACCGTATTGGCAATTTACCTGCTGAACAGGATGCTTTGCGAAATCTGGCTAAAATGAATTTAGCACAATTAGAACAGTTTTTAGAACCTGATCGAGTAAGTGTTCATTCTATGCTGAAAAAACCGATTTAATTTGGAAGAAACAGGGTTTATGCAGAATGATGAATTTAAATGAATATCACTGATGAAGACTTTGGAAAGGACAAATGTTGTTTTTGTGCGATTGAATAAAAGATAAGATAACAAATGTTAAGGAAATAAGGTGTCAAAATGATCAACGTAGAAAAATGTATTCGTGAAAGAAGAAGTGTTCGTACATTTGATGGACAGGAGCTAACCAAACAAGATAGAGAAAAACTGTCTGAATTTATGAGAAACATTGAACTTCCTTTTGATATGTCGATTGAATTTCAGTTTCTTGAAGGGATGACCTGTCCTGTTGTTGTGGGGACAAATCTTTATGTTGGAGCAAAGCTTAAAGATTTTCCGTTTTTTAATGAAGCATTTGGTTATGCTTTTGAAAAGTTTATTCTTTATGCACAATCATTGGGGATTGGAACAGTTTGGATTGGAGGAACCATGGATAGAGCTTCTTTTGAAAAAGGAATGAACTTGAAAGAGAATGAACTTATGCCATGTGTCAGCCCGTTGGGTTATCCTTCGAAGAAAATGTCTTTAAGAGAAGGTTTAATGAGAAAAGGAATCAATGCAGATGAGAGGAAGCCTTTTGAAGAAATTGTTTTTATCAACTCATTTGATCAGCCTTTGCGTCCAGAATATGCCAATGAACTCTTTTTGCCTTTGGAAATGGTTCGACTTGCACCATCAGCTGTGAATAGACAACCATGGAGAATTCTGGTTGATCAGAATTATGTGCATTTTTATTTGAAACGATCAAAGAACTTTCATGGTGGCAAGATTGACATGCAGAAAATAGATATGGGTATTGCATTATGTCATTTTGATTTGATGTGTGAAGAACTGGGGATAAAAACTGAATTTGTGATGAAGGATCCCCAGCTTGCATCTAATGAGCTGGAATATGTAGCTTCTTATCGTACTTATTGTTGAAAATGAATAAATACAGATGAAAATCTGTACTTTTTGTGGAAAAATGGATACAAATATGAAATTTTGTATAAGTAATTAGATTTACATTCATTCATCTTTTAACTACAATAAAAGTATGAACTGGAGGAATAGAAATGAAAATTGCTTATGTTACAGATACAGGAATCGGAGAAAATATAGATTATTTTCATGATTCTGATTTCTTTGTGCTTCCACTTCAGATAAGTTCAGAAACTCAGACATGGCAGGATATGGAAAACTTTTCTAAAGCTGACTGCATTGAACAATTAAGTCATAATGAAGTACTCAAGACATCTTTGCCTTCACTGGGAAGAATAGAAGCTTGTTTTGAGACTATAAAAGAACAGGGTTATGAAGCAATTGTTGCTGTGCCGATTTGCAGTGGATTGTCTGGTACAATCAATGCACTGCGCTTAGCAGCTGAACAAGCTGAAATACCAATCACGATTGTAGATACACATGTGACTGCAATCGTACAAAGCTATCTGCTTTCTAAAATCAAGGGATGGATTGAATGTGGGGAAACTCAAGAAACAATTCAGAAGAAGGTGGATGAAGTGATTGATTCGTGCAATACCTTGCTGGTCCCTTATGATTTGGATCATCTAAAGCGTGGTGGACGTCTGACGCCGTTGGCAGCTGCACTGGCTGGGCTTTTGAAGATTAAGCCGATTCTTCAAATCAACAAAAGCACATCAGGAAGAATTGATGTCAAAGAAAAAGTTCGTACATTCTCACGTGCTATGAATCATCTTTTGGATATCATGAAAGAAGATGGTGTAAATGAACAATATCATGTTACCTTTGCACATGTAGATGATGAACAGACAGCAGAAGAATATCGTAAGAAAGCACTTCAGCTGTTCCCAGGGATCACTTCTCAGACATGGCAGCTCTGCAATGTAGTGTCAGTTCACACAGGACTGAAATGTCAGGCTGTTCAATACTTTAAGATGGTCGATTAATTCATGAAAAAGATCTGGTTTTCAGATCTTTTTTTGTTTAACAGGAAAGTTCTGTCGAATCAATGAAAACCTATGATAAAATGATAACGAAGTATAATCAATTGGAGAAAAGACAATGAAAAAACTATATCCTGGTGGAAAGAAGAAAGCTTTTAATATAACGTATGATGATGGGGTTTTGCAGGATGTACGCTTTGTTGCCATGTTGAATAAATACGGAATCAAAGGAACATTTAATCTTAACTCAGAATTGATGAAGAATGAATTTTCGTGGATTCACCCTAATGGAATGCAGGTAAAGCGTTTGTCCGTTGAAAATGTGAAACATTTATATGATGGTCATGAGGTGGCTTCACATACTTTGACTCATCCCTATATGTATAATTTAAGTGATGAAGAATTGTATCATCAAATGAAAAGGGATAAGGATAATCTTGAAAAGCTCTTTGAAAGAGAAATTCAGGGATTCGCAGTACCTTTTGATTATTATGACGATCGTATTGCAGAGTGTGCAAAAGCTTGTGGATTTGCTTATGCAAGAAAAAGTGAGTTCACTCACACTTTTAAACCATGTACTGATTTCTACCAATGGAAAACAGGTATTTATCACATTGATGAAAAATTAACTGATTATGTGGCTGATTTTTTGAATACAGAGGAAGAATTGGCACTTTGTCAGATTGTGGGGCACAGTTATGATTTGGATGCAGAGAATTTGTGGGGAACCATGGAGCTGATTTGTGCAGCTGTATCAAAATGTGACGATATCTGGTTTTGTACAAATGCAGAACTCGTTGATTTTTTAAAGCGAAGTGATATTTTTCAAGAAGTATAAGTGCCAATGATGGGGTATTTTTAATTTGAAAAATTGAGCTTGATAGAATTGATTCAAAGAAAGAGGGAGAAGATGGCAACTTATGTAATCGGTGATGTTCATGGTATGGGTAAAAAATTTGATGCATTGTTAAAGGTTCTATCTTCTACAGATACTATTTATGTACTGGGTGATGTGATTGATCGAGGACCAGATGGTATCAGAATCCTTCAGACAATCATGCATGATCACAGATTTAAGATGATTTTAGGAAATCATGAACATATGATGCTGGACTTTCTGGAGTGTCTTGATGCATCGCCTAAAAATTCTTTGTTGCAGAAAGAGCTTATGAAAAAGTATACGCGATGGTGTGTTGTCAATGGTGGTGAGGTCACATATAGCGATTATGAAAAACTCGATTCAGATGAGCAGAAAGAGATTCGAATTTTTTTAAAGAATCTTCCAGTTGCTTATCAGAATGTTCAAGCTGGATCACATCAGTTTTATCTGGTCCATTCCAAACCTGGTTCTAAGTCCTTGATGCATCAGGAAATTGTATATCATAAGGATATTCTTGAAATCGATGATTTGCATTCCTATATCTGGAATAGATCTGAACACATTGGAAATTACTGGCTGTCTGATGAAGATGCACGAATTGTCGTAGCAGGTCATACGATGACATTGAATTTTCATGACACGCTTGAAGTTTTTTGTGCGGAAGATAAAAATCATAAATTGCGTTATATCAATATCGATTGTGGCTGTGCTATGCAGAATGAAGATTCCAAGTTGGCA
The DNA here is from genome assembly GCA_045652605.1 of Erysipelotrichaceae bacterium. Classification (GTDB taxonomy): domain Bacteria; phylum Bacillota_I; class Bacilli_A; order Erysipelotrichales; family Erysipelotrichaceae; genus RGIG1896. The sequence goes on along the minus strand of JAZRUQ010000207.1, from coordinate 826 downwards.
TGTCTTTGTCTGGATGATCTTGCAATTCAATATTTCTAGCTGAAGATAATATATATGTGCTTTAGTTCCATGATAAAATAAAAATAGAAGTACTGAGTGATAAAGAATATAAATTTCTTGTGTTTTTCAGTAAGGAACGTTTGATGAAAAATTAAGTGAGAAGGGGGTAATTGTATGGAATGGTTGATGATGGTTGGATTAGGTATCGTGCTTATTTTAATTGGGCTATCCAATCGAAAAGGAAAGATTAATTCACTGCATTCTTATCATCGAAAAAGAGTTTCAGAGCAAAATCGTTTGTCGTTTGGCAAACTGGTTGGTACAGGTACGATTGTTATTGGAATCAGCTTGATTGTCTCGGGAATTCTGAGTTTTGCCGGGATGTCTGAAACAGTGCAGGAATCAGTGATTCTGACAGGTTTTATTCCTGGAATTGGCATTATTTGTTATGCCATGTTTAAATACAACAAAGGTATTTTCTAAAAACAATCGGCACTCATGCAAATGAGTGCTTTATGATTTATGATACAATGAAACCTGATAACAGATGAGATATGTGTGTTCATATGATATGCAGGATTATTCATCGATCAACCATGAGATATTGAACAGTGTTATGAAGGGGGAATCAATATGAGCTGTAGTTCTATGAAAAGAGTTCTTGTGATTGGCTGTCCAGGAAGTGGGAAAAGTACATTTTCACGCACTTTGCATCAATTAACGGGTTTGCCTCTTTATCATCTGGATTTGCTATACTGGAATGCAGATAAAACGACTGTTGACCGTGATGAATTTCTAAACAGACTTCATGATGTTCTTCAACAGG
>JAZRUQ010000206.1:0-9170 GCA_045652605.1 Erysipelotrichaceae bacterium | reverse complement strand
AGATATGATGGGTGAACTTGGTAAACTCGGTAAGGTACTGGGTCCTAAGGGCCTGATGCCAAACCCTAAGACAGGTACAGTAACTATGAACATCGCTAACGCTGTTAACGAAATCAAGAAGGGTAAAGTTACTTACCGTACTGACAAAGAAGGTAACATCAACTGCCTGATCGGTAAGTGCTCATTCACTGAAGAACAGCTGGTTGAAAACTACAAGGCTCTGTACGCTACACTGCTGAAGGCTAGACCTGCTGCAGTTAAGGGTACTTACATGAAGAGTATCACTCTGTCAACAACAATGGGTCCTGGTATCAAGGTAACTGCTGAATAAGTTGAAAAATTCTGAGAACTCTCTAGCAATAGAGAGTTTTCTTTTTGTCTTGTTGACAAAGGGTGTTTATTTCGGTAAATTGATTCAGTAATGTGAGGGTAAGTGTATGAAGTTTGAAAGAGTATACAATGCACGTACAGTGAAATGCGCCGGTATGAATGATATGTTGATTCGATCAGGTCGATTGATGTTCAGTACTGAACAGGATATTCGTACTTTAAAAGAAGAAATCAGAACAGTTGTGGATTTCAGAGGTTCATCTGAGCAGCATGAATTTCCTAATCCTGCAGGATTGAATACAGTATCTTTGGATCCTATGGCGGATGCTGCGGCACTTGCGTCAGGGGCCAAGAATCTGGATGCATTAGATCGTGATTTATCCACAATGATGAAGAATCAGTATTATAATTTTGTGCACAATGGTGCGGCACAGAAGGCATATCGTCAATTTCTTCTGCTTCTAAGTGACAGACAGAATCTGCCATGTCTTTTCCATTGCACTGCAGGAAAGGATCGTACAGGCTTTGCAACAGCTCTTGTGCTTCTTTTGATGGGGGCTGATCATGAACTGATTGTGAGTGATTATCTTCGTACAAATGATGAAGAAGCTGACCCACAGCTGATGAAGGAATTCAACGCAATGAGTGATCAGACGAAGAAAGATGTGCAGCCTTTGATTACTGCTCGAAAAGAATACATGGCAATTTCGTTGAATGAAATTGAAAAACTGGGTGGAATTGAAGCATATTGTCTAAATCAGTTGAGGTTGACTGAAACTGAGATTGCGTCAATTCGTACAAATTTAAAAGCATAACAGGACCTTTTGTGGTTCTGTTTTCTATTTAGGTTAAGAATGGATAAAGAAGTGATGCAAGGGTGTTGCTAATGAAAAGGGTTTGGATTAAAATTTGATTGATACCAAAAAAGGGTGATTGATATGAAAATTATTATTGTTGGGTGCGGAAAAGTAGGTAAAACTCTGGCATCTACGTTAAATGAAGAAGGCCACGATATTGTTGTGGTCGATACAAATGCAGAACTGGTGGAAAGTGTCTCCAGTTCATTGGATATTATGGGTGTGGCAGGCAATGGTGCCAGTTACAGTGTACAGATGGAGGCAGGGGTTGAAGATGCTGATCTTCTGCTTGCGGTTACAACATCAGATGAGTTGAATCTGCTGTGCTGTCTGATTGCGAAAAAAGCCGGCAACTGTCATACCATTGCACGTGTAAGAAACCCAATCTACAACAAGGAAATCTCGTTTATTCGTGAAGAATTGGGCCTTTCGATGATCATTAATCCGGAACAGGCTGCTGCAGATGAAATTGCACGCTTGCTGCGTTTCCCGTCTGCGATTAAATCAGATACGTTTGCCAAAGGGCGTGTAGAATTGCTTCGTGTTCAGATTCCTGAAGGTTCAGTGCTTCATAATCGCAAGGTGATGGAAATTGTTTCATTCTTTATGTGTGATGTGCTGGTGTGTGCGGTCGAACGAGGCGATGAAGTTATGATTCCAAATGGTCATTTTGTTTTGAGGGACGGAGATAAGATTTCGTTTATTGCTTCACCGAAAAAAGCGATAGATTTCTTCAAGAAAATCCTTCTGGACTACAATCAGGTTGAAACTTCTATGATTATCGGTGGAAGTACAATTGCGCTTTATCTTGCGGAAAAACTGCTTGCTGCAGGTGTTGATGTAAAAATCATTGAAAGAGATCGCAAGCGTTGTGAAGAATTAAGTGAACTGCTTCCTGAAGTGGTGATTATCAATGGAGATGCAACGGAGCAGGAAGTTCTTTTGGAAGAAGGTCTTCAGGAAATGAATTCTTTTGTGGCTTTGACTAATTTTGATGAAGAAAACATCATGTTGTCATTGTTTGCGGGAAAGAACTCAAAGGCAAAACGTGTAACAAAAGTAAATCATCTTTCGTTTGAAAGTGTGATTGAAGATTTGAATCTGGGAGCGCTGATTTCACCAAAACACATTACTTCTGACAGCATTCTGCAGTATGTTCGTGCGATGGGCAATGCCAGTGGAAACAATGTTGAAACATTGTATCGTATCATTGGCGGCAAAGCGGAAGCTTTGGCGTTTAAAATCAATGAACGAACAGATGTAGTGGGTGTTCCTTTTGAAAGAATGTCTTTGAAAAAGAATCTGCTGATCTGCTGTATTATCCGTGGAAGCAAGATCATTACACCTCGTGGTAAAGATATGATTCTGGTCGGAGATACAGTAATTGTGGTGACAACAAATCAGGGTCTGAATGATATTCATGACATCATGGCTTAAGAGGTGATGGTATGAATAAAAGATTTATATTCTATCTTCTGGGATGTGTGCTTTGTTTTGAGGCAGCATTTCTGATTCTGCCATGGATTGTTTCGCTGGTTTATGGGGAATCCGAAGGATGGGTTTATCTGGCGTGTGTTGTGATTTATGGCTTAATCGGAGGTGTGATTGCCTTGAAAAAGCCAAAAAACACAGTCTTTTATGCAAAGGACGGCTTTGTGGCAACGGCGCTGAGTTGGATTCTCTTGTCTGTAGCGGGTGCACTACCTTTGCATCTGTGTGGTGATATTCCAAATTATGTGGATGCTTTGTTTGAAACAATCTCAGGCTTTACGACGACAGGAGCAAGTATTTTGACAAATGTTGAAGCTTTGTCTTATACAAGTTTATTCTGGAGAAGCTTTACACACTGGGTTGGTGGTATGGGGGTGCTGGTGTTTATCCTGGCGATCATGCCGTTGGCAGGCGGACACAACATGCATCTGATGAAAGCGGAGAGCCCGGGGATGCAGGTTGGAAAACTTGTGCCCCGTATTCGTTCGACAGCGATGATTCTTTATGGGATTTATCTTGGCATGACTGTGCTTTTGATTGTGGTGCTTCTTTGGGCGGATATGCCGTTATTTGACGCGCTGACTTTGTCGTTTGGGACTGCAGGAACAGGCGGTTTCGGTATTAAGAATGACTCGCTTGCCAGCTATACAATGCTTCAGCAGGGGATTATTACAGTGGGTATGATTCTGTTTGGGGTCAATTTCAATGCGTATTATTTTATTATGGCAAAAAAGGTGAAGCAGGCTTTTAAAATTGAAGAAGTACGTGCTTATTTCCTGGTTATTGCAGTGGCGATTTTCTTGATCACATTAAACACAAGCGGTATGTACGCAACGATGTTTGAAGCATTTCATCATGCATCATTTCAGGTGGGGACAATCATCACGACAACGGGTTATGCAACAGTTGATTTTAATCAATGGCCGGAGTTTTCGAAGGTGATTCTGGTTACATTGATGATGATTGGCGCATGTGCCGGCAGTACAGGCGGTGGGATGAAAGTCAGTCGTATTCTGCTTTATATAAAGATGAGTATCAAGGAGCTTCGTCATCTGGTGCATCCTCGCAGCATCAATGCAGTTCGTCTGGAAGGGCGTTCTGTGGATAGTGCGATTATCAGAACATCCAGTGTCTATCTGGCGTCGTATGTGCTGATTTTCTTTGGTTCACTGCTGATTGTTTCTTTGGATAACTTTGATTTTACGACAAACTTTACTGCGATTGCGGCGACTATCAACAACATTGGGCCGGGCTTGAATGTTGTAGGACCTACTGGAAATTTCAGTGAGTTCAGCGTGCTGTCCAAGTTTGTTATGATGTTTGATATGCTGGCGGGGCGTCTGGAATTGTTTCCGATGCTGGTGCTGATATCGACAATTTTCCAGAAAAGAACAGGGATCTGGAAAGGTCAATCTCGTTAGAAAACAGGCTTATTTTGCCTGTTTTTTCTATTTTATAGAATTTAAAAAATCATCACAAAAAACGCTTGACAATCCATTTCTATCTGGTATTATATATGCGTTATCAATATACCATAGACAGTAACGGCAAGTGCTTAATAATGTTACCGAGGTAAAATTCGTAATAAATTTGTGATGCGATTTTTTAGCCCATACTGTCTTTAGTGTGGGTTTTTATTTACGTGAGTATATTGATGTAGAAAACGGAGGTTAGTGTCAATGAATCAAGCGGTATTAGACGCAAAGATCCAGCTGGTAAATGAAGTTAGCGACAAGTTTACTAGCAGTGCTTCTGCAGTCGTAGTTGAATATCGTGGATTGACAGTTGCTGAAGTTACTGAACTGAGACGTGAACTTCGTAAGGAAGGTGTAGACTTCAAGGTTTACAAGAACGGAGTTACTCGTCGTGCTGCTGAACAGGCAGGGTACGGTGACCTCAACGATCAGCTGGTTGGTCCAAATGCGATCGCATTCTCTACAGATGCAGTTGCTCCTAGCCGTGTTCTCGCAAAGTTTGCTAAAAAACATGATAAGCTCGTTCTGAAGGGCGGCGTTGTTGAAGGCAAAGTTGTAGGACTCGACACAATTAAAGAACTCGCCGGCCTGCCTAATAGAGAAGGCATGCTGTCCATGCTGCTGAGCTGTCTGCAGTCACCTGTAAGAAGCTTCGCATGTGCTGTTAAAGCAGTTGCGGATGCTAAGGGTGGAGCAGATGCTGCAGAAGAAGCTGCTCCAGCAGAAGCTGAAGCGTAAATTTTAAGGAGGAAAATCAAAATGGCAAAAATTACTCGTGAAGATATCCTGGCGTATCTTGAAGAAGCTACAATCCTTGATTTGAACGATCTGGTCAAGGCTATCGAAGAAAAGTTCGGCGTTACAGCTGCTGCTCCAGTTGCAGTTGCTGCTGCTCCAGCTGAAGAAGAAAACAAGGGACCAGTTGAAGTATCAGTATTCCTGAAGGAAGTTGGTGCTTCTAAGGTTGGTGTTATCAAGGTTGTTCGTGAACTGACTGGTCTGGGACTGGTTGAAGCTAAGAAGCTGGTTGACAACCTGCCTAGCGCAATCAAAGAAAACGTTAGCGAAGAAGTTGCAAAAGAAGTTAAAGAAAAACTGGAAGCAGCTGGCGCTACTGTTGAAGTTAAGTAAGTTTTACTTAAAGAATTTAACAAAGAATTTACCCTATAAGCCGAACTTCGTGTTTGGCTTTTAGGCCCTTAATGAGGAGGTTCGTAATGGGACATTACTTTGAAGAAAATCCTCAAACCGCTCATAACCGGAAAGAAATTTCTTTCCGGTTTTCGAGCGTTAATTACACCTTTATGACAGATTCGAATCTGTTTTCTAAGGACAAAGTGGATACTGGTACTCAGATTCTTCTTGGTGCAGTGGTGAAACATGGCACAGGGAAAAAAGTTCTTGATCTGGGCTGCGGTTATGGCGTTGTGGGTGTTGTGCTCAACCGAACTTTGGGTTGTGATGTTGATGCCTGTGATGTCAATCGCAGAGCGGTGGAAACCAGTGTTTCTAATGCGCAAAGAAACAATGCGAAAGTTCACGCTGTTGTTTCAGATGGTTTTGAGCAGCTGGCTGATCAATACGATGATATTGTGCTGAATCCGCCGATTCGTGCGGGTAAAGCGGTGATTTATCGTCTGTTTGAAGAAAGTTGTCAGCATCTGAATGAGGGTGGACATCTCTGGATTGTGATTCGCAAGCAGCATGGAGCGCTGAGTGCACAGAAGAAACTTGTAGAGATTTTTAGTGAGGTTAAACTGGTGGACAGGGATAAGGGGTTCCATGTCTATATGGCCACTCGTTGACAATTTCACAAATCTATGGTAATATATTAAACTGAGAAATAGTAAAATGCACAAAATGGGAGTATTGCCCCTTTTTGTGCGTTGCATAGGCAAGAAAGGATGACGACCATGGCACAAGAAAAAAGCTACCGTATGGTACAATTAGGGAAAAAGGCAACACGCCGTGACTATTCAAAAGTTAGCGGTGACCTTGAATTGCCGAATCTCGTTGAGATTCAGACGGATTCTTATGACTGGTTTCTGAAAGAAGGAATCAGAGAAGTATTCGAAGACATTTACCCGATCTGCAACTATGCTGGAAACATCAAACTGAAATTCATTGATTATGAATTTGGAGAACCAAAGTACAACGTCAGCGAATGCAAGTACCGTGAAGCCAATTATGCGGCTCCTTTAAAGGCAAAGATGGAACTGGAAATCATGGACAATGAAACCGGTGAAGTCATGACGAAGTGGGAAGACGTTTTCCTGGGCGATTTCCCATTAATGACACCTACAGGAACATTTATTATCAACGGTGGTGAACGTGTAATCGTTTCACAGATCGTTCGTTCACCTGGTGCGTATTTTGACCTGATTTCTGAAGCGAAGACAGGTAAGGATACATACACAAGTGAACTGATTCCTAGCCGTGGTACATGGCTGGAATTGATGACAGACTCTAAGAAGGCAGCTTTAGGCCGTCTGATGCAGATGTCTGTTGACCGCAAACGTAAGATTCTCTCTACAGTTCTGTTTAAGGCTGTTGGTGTCAGCTTGAATCTGCACCAGGCAGAGGATGCTTTTGATACTGCAGGTATCAAGGTGTTCCTGAAGTCTTTGGGACTGGAAGTGTTTGAAGATGTTGTTGTTGAAGGTGAAGCAAGAGAATTCCTGAACCTTTACATGCTGCTGTACACTGCGCTGTTTGGTAATTATGAAGAACTGCGCAATACACTGGATGCAGACAAGATTAAGACAACAAGTGAATCACTGCTGGCTATCTATGAAAACCAGCGTTCTGATGAAGTCCCTACAATTGATGGGGCAATCAACCTGATGAATGCTAAGTTCTTTGACCATAGACGTTATGACCTGACTAAGGCTGGTCGTTATAAACTGGGTAAGAAACTGGCTCTGGTTGATCGTATGGAAAACACAGTGGCTGCAGAAGATGTTCTGGCAGCTGATGGATCTGTGATTTATCCAGCAGGTACATTTATTTCTAAGGCTGAACGCAATGTATTGAAAGTGGAACTGGCTAAGGGCTCTCATGTCGTAGCTTATCCGTTCAATCATCAGTTCTCTCACCCAGAAACTATTATGGTTCCTACAACTTCAACTCATGCTTTGGTTGGACGTGTGCTGGCAACTGATCTGGATGGTGAAACAGTTAGCCTGGAAAAGGGTACTGTATTAACTCCTGAAGATACACTGGCTCTGGCTAAGGAATTCAAAGAAGTTAAAGTGTATGGCGGCATTATCGCAAATGCAGTGAAACTGACTCGCGAAAATGCAGGTGCTGTACTGAACTACGGTCCTCGTCTGTTTGAAATCGGACGTGTGACTATATCAGGTAAGGACTTCGAAATTGATGGAGAACTTGCAATCGACCGTTATCTGCCAGATACAGAACTGAGCAAGGTGACAGTAGCTACGAAGGAAGCAATCGTTCGTGAAGCTCTGAAATCTGATGTGACTGTATGGCTGGTTGGTGCTGCAGTATCTCGTATCACTGTGAAGCCTTCTGTTGACTCTGACCATGTGGTCACAGTCGTTGGTATTGACCCGCTCAATCCAAAGAGAACGATTACGATTTCCGATATGTATGCCTTCATGAGCTACCAGTTCAATATGCTGGATGGCGTAGGCTCTGTCGATGATATCGATATGCTGGGCAACCGTCGTATCCGTACTGTAGGTGAACTCATTCAGAATCAGTTCAGAATGGGGCTGTCTCGTATGGAACGTGTTGTTAAGGAAAGAATGTCTATTGCAGAAGTTGCAGGTCTGACACCAAAACAGCTGACTAACATTCGTCCTTTGACTGCTGCGATTAAAGAGTTCTTCTCTTCTTCACAGTTGTCACAGTTTATGGACCAGCAGAATCCACTGGCTGAATTGACAAACAAGCGTCGTATTTCAGCTTTGGGTCCAGGCGGTCTGACTCGTGAACGTGCTGGCTTTGAAGTGCGTGACGTTCACAACTCTCACTATGGACGTATCTGTCCAATTGAAACACCTGAAGGTCCGAACATCGGTTTGATCTCCAACCTGACTACATATGCACGTGTGAATGAATATGGTTTCATTCAGACTCCATATCGTTTGGTTAAGGATGGTCGTGTAACTGAAGAGGCTGTTTATCTGTCTGCAGACGAAGAAAACGATTATGTTATTGCTCAGGCCAACGAAGTTGTCGATGGTGAACTGGTCAACGAACAGGTTGTTGCCCGTATTGCAGGAGAAACTGTTCTGGTTAAGAAGGAACAGGTTGAACTGGCCGACGTTTCGCCTAAGCAGATCGTATCTGTCGCAACAGCATGTATTCCATTCCTGGAAAACGATGACTGTACACGTGCGCTGATGGGTGCGAACATGCAGCGTCAGGCTGTACCTCTGCTCAATCCACACTCTCCATTTGTTGGTACCGGTATCGAACATCGTATCGCTACTGACTCAGGAAGCGGTGTAGTTGCAACAGAATCAGGTATTGTTACTTATGTTGACGCAAATAAGATTGAAATTACTTCAGATTCAGGTGAAAAGAAAGTTTATGAACTGACTAAATTCAGACGTTCTAATGCTGGAACATGTCTGAACCAGCGCCCAATCGTAAAACATGGTGAACGTGTTGAGCGTGGCGATATCATCGCTGATGGTCCATCTATGGAAAACGGTGAACTGGCTCTGGGTCAGAACGTAACAATTGCCTTCATGACATGGCATGGTTACAACTATGAAGATGCGATCATCATGTCTGAAAGAATGGTAAAAGAAGATGTTTATACATCAATCCATATTGAAGAATATGACATTGAATGCCGTGATACAAAGCTCGGCCCTGAAGAAATCACACGCGATATTCCAAATGTAAGTGAAAATGCTTGCCGTCATCTGGATGGACGCGGTATCGTCATGGTCGGTGCTGAAGTTAAGGAAGGCGACATTCTGGTTGGTAAAGTAACTCCTAAGGGACAGAGTGAAATCTCTCCTGAAGAAAAACTGCTGCT
>JAZRUQ010000205.1:0-2504 GCA_045652605.1 Erysipelotrichaceae bacterium | reverse complement strand
ACGATTCATGTTACTCCCCCTTGTAGTCAGTCATTTCTGACCAGTCCAGCACGATCTTTCCTGAAGCTCCACTGTTCATTGCAGCGAAACCGTCTTCAAATTCATGAGCCTTAAAACGATGTGTGATAATCTTATCAATGTTCAGACCGCTCTGCAGCATCATATCCATCTTGTACCATGTTTCCCACATCTGGCGTCCATAGATACCCTTGACAGTCAGCTGATTGAAAATCACTTTTTCCCAGTTGATCTGTGCATCTTTTCTCTGAAGACCAAGCAGTGCAATCTTACCGCCGTTTTTCATCGTATCTACCATATTCTGGAATCCTGACTGTGCACCAGACATTTCAAGACCTACATCGAATCCTTCTTTCATGCCCAATTCCACCATCACATCTTCCAGCTTTTCATTCATGACATTGACAGTACGGGTTGCACCCAGTTCCTTTGCCAGATTCAAACGATAATCGTTCATATCTGTTACCACAACATTTCTAGCACCTACATGACGACAGATTGCAGCAGCCATGCACCCAATAGGACCTGCTCCTGTAATCAGCACATCTTCTCCAACCATGTCAAACTGAAGTGCTGTATGAACTGCGTTGCCCAGTGGATCAAAACATGAATACAGTTCTTCTCTGATTTTATCTGAACATCTCCACACATTGGATGCAGGAATCACCAGATACTGTGCAAAAGCACCATTGCGATTAACACCAACACCCTTTGTATGACGGCACAGATGAGGCTGCCCTGCCAGACAGTTACGGCACTTTCCACAAACAATGTGCCCTTCGCCGCTGACCAGTTCACCAACTTCAAAACCTTCTACGTTTTCACCAACTTCAACGATTTCACCAACATACTCATGACCTGCAGTCAATCCTACAGGAATGGTATTCTGTGCCCATTGATTCCAGTTGTAAATATGAACATCTGTACCACAGATGCTTGTCTTGTGAATCTTAATCTTTACATCATTCTTACCTGTTTCAGGTACTGGCACTTTCTTTAACCATAAGCCCTTTTCAGCTTTTTCCTTAACAAGTGCCCACATCATTTTTTCCATAGGTATCCCCCTTGATTTCTATCTTAAGTTTATGCTTTTCAGTGAGTTTATTCAAGTCTATCCATCATAAAAGAATAAACAACTTCTTTTCAAATGCACCAGTTCAAAAAGAAAACGATGCTGCATCGTTTTCTTTTTCTATTCATTAATCCATCTGCTGACTTCATCAATCGAATTACTTTGAATAATTCGATCAATCAGCGTCATATCATCCATCATTTTTGAAGCCATAATCATCAAACGCTCAAGATGGGCTGTTTTATCCAAAGAGGCTAGCACCACAATCAGACGGACAGGACCATTGGCAGAGTGAAAGTCGATATCTTCATCAAAAACCGCCAATGCCAATTCAGTTTTCAAGACATGTTCTGATGGTTCAGCATGCGCAAGTGCAAATCCAGGCATCAACACAATGTAAGGACCATGAGCCTCAACGCTTTGAATCATCGCCTCAATATATCCCAGCGTAATTGCACCATTCTCAACAAGAATCTTCCCTGCCTGATGCAATGCTTCTTTCCAGTCATCTGCATGAAGGTGCAGACGCATGTTTTCTTTACGAATGACTTCCATTATACTTTCCTGCGATAGACAATCTGCCCCTGAATCATGGTCATCAGTGTCTTATAATCCTTTGTAAATACAGTGATATCAGCAGCTTTTCCTGCTTCCAATGAACCGCAGCATTCATCCATATGAACAATTCGGGCAGGAGTCAGTGAAGCCATACGCACCGCATCATAAAGTGGAATCCCCAGTTCACAGACAGTTTTAATTCCTGAAAGCATTGGTCGAGTGCTTCCGGCAAGCGCATGATCCGCATCTGGGTCAATTCCCTTGAAACGAGCTACATTGTCTCTGACCTGAATCTGATACGTTCCATTGTCATAATCTCCATCAGGAATTCCACCCAATGTCATATCTGTAATCATCGCAATGCGATCTGGTCCCATGCACTTTAAGGCGATATCTATCGCAGCCGGATGAATGTGCACACCATCACAGATCAGCTCAGTTGTCATATCTTTTGAAGATAAAAGAGCTCCCACTGCACCAGGTCGACGATGATGAAGACCTGTCATCACATTGTACAAATGCGTTCCATGAGTCAGTCCCCATTTCTGAGCTTCAACAAACTCATCATAAGTAGCCTTTGTGTGAGCTGCAGCTGCAATGATTTTCTGTTCTGTCAACTTTTCAATCACTTCTTTAGCACCCGGCTGCTCAACACCCAGTCCCATCATTACAATATGATTGGAAATTTCAAACAGTTCATTGAGTGCTTCTTTTGATGGAGCAACAAGACTCTTATCAGCTGCCTCAAGGTTTCGTGGAGAAAGGAATGGACCTTCCATGAAAATACCCTTGATCTGCGCTTTCTGAGGCAGATTCATCGCCTGTTCTGCATGAATCAAACCTTTTTTAGTCATTG
>JAZRUQ010000204.1:0-18138 GCA_045652605.1 Erysipelotrichaceae bacterium | reverse complement strand
TTCCTTCCTTTCTTCCCTTGCTATTCTTTTGACAAGCTTAGCATATTCATTATAATAGTATTTGAAACTCATTTCAAATGATATAGAACTTTTTATTTAAATAAAAATGAGATTTGAAAGGAATATAGAATCATGAAATTTCTCTACATATTTCTATCCTTACTTTTAATAACCGGGTGTATGAAAACAGAAAACGGGACAAATTCCACTGTTGATAATAACGAAATCAATAAATCAGACATAACCTTAATTACTGATGATAATCCTGTTACTTATTATATGGATAGCGTTGAAGATATTATGGAAGATTACATTCCAATGATGAACACAATGGTCCGCTTAAAGGTCTATCAAGGTGATGCAGAAGCACTCTACAATGATGCTTATAAGACAATGTCTCAATACCACAAACTGCTGGACAGCCATCACTATTACAGAGATGAAAATGATGATCTGGTCAAAAACATCCGAATCATCAACGACAGTTACGCAACTGAAACCGCAATGGAAGTCAGCTCTGAGATGATTGAAATCCTTGAATCTGCCATGAAGATGGCCGAACTATCTCAAGGTTATTTCAATCCATTCATGGGTGCTCTGATTGACTTATGGAGCCCAAAATTCTCTGCTTTCCCAATTGAAAACACAGATCCTGAACCTGCTGAAATCGAAAAAGCCAAGGCATGTGTACCAACGGTTGAACAGATGAACGACATCCTAGTCATTGACAAAGAAAACAGCACAGTTACATTCAAGCAGATGGATGGATGCAGTGGTGCTGTTTCCATGAATCTAGGGGCTTTTTCAAAAGGATACATCATCGATAAAACACGTGAAGTTCTGATGAATCATGATGCTGTCTGGTTGTTGGACGCAGGGACATCAACAATTGCAGGATATGATCCCGATTCCACCAAAACATGGACCGCGGGCGTCATCTCTCCTTATAATAAAGCTGCAATGCTGTATGTCTTAAAGCTCACAAGCAATCAATGCCTATCTACATCAGGGGATGACAACCAGTACTTCTTATTGAATACAGGTGATGATTTCCCAACAGTCAGATGTCATATTCTGAATCCTATGACAGGATACAGTGAAAACACATATCGTTCGGCAAGTGTTATGACACAAGGAAATGCCGTAATCTCTGACGTTCTTTCTACAGTCATGTTTTCCGTTTCCAATAAAAACGAAGCCTTTGATATCATTAAATCTTTTGAAAAAGAATACAACACAGAAATTTCTGTCTCATGGATCCGTGAAACAGATACCGAGTTTAAACTTGCTGCTGTTGAAGCAACTCAATCCATTCATGATGCCATTGTTGATGAAACAGTCATGAATGCAGTAGAAAATATCGTTCTTTTGGAGGTACCCGAATGAAAAAACTGATTCTTCTGATTCTTGTCTTGTGCTGCTGTGCATGCAGTGCCCCACAAAATCATACAGAAATTAAAGAACCAGAACCTACCCCTGAAGTTTCATTGAATCTTCCCGTCAAGGAAATGTCAAAAAGCACAAAAATGTCCGAAAGCCCAATCACACCAAAAAACCTGGATGAATATATGTTCAGAGATGACTGTGTTTATCTGGACACACGTTATCCTTACCAATTTTACCAGGAAGGTGCCATTGCAGGTTTTCTGAATCTTCCATTTTATGAATATATTGCAGATTTCAACACAGAAGTCAACGCATTGTATACCATCACAAAAGTTAAAAATGATGACGGTTCAATCATTTATGCTGGTGATCCTGGAAGCTTCGTTGCTAACTATGAAGAATCAGATGATTTGATTTATGATTTGATTCCTCAGGATAAAAATATTCTGGTCATTGCTACTGCAGGTGTTGAATCCAGCTATTTCCTTAATCTTCTGATTCAGTTAGGTTATGATCCTGCTAAATTGTACAATGTCGGCTCCTTTACTACAGGAATGGGCGATGATATAGCTTATCGCTATTACAACGATGCCAAATATCTCATTAGGCCGATGGAATTGTATGACACTTCCATTTCCTACAACTGGGAAAATCTGACGCCAATCACAAAATAAAAGACATGTTCAAATTGAACATGTCTTCTTTTTTTGTCTTCAAATTCTCTTGGAATCTGAAATTTAAGTTACTCTACTTAATCTGTGATTTCAGATAACTGAAAATAAAGCCATCCAGATCGCCATCCATGACGTTCTGTACACTGCCCATTTCATAATTTGTACGATGGTCTTTAACCATTGTATATGGACAGAAAACGTAGGATCTGATCTGTGATCCCCATTCAATGTTCTTCTGTTCTCCGCGGATTTCAGCCAGCTTTGCTTCCTGTTCTTCAATCATGCGCTGATAGAGCTTTGACTTCAGCATGTTTAAGCATCGTTCACGGTTTTGAATCTGTGAACGTTCTGTCTGACATGATACTACAATTCCTGTTGGCTTGTGTGTCATACGTACTGCAGAGTCAGTCTTGTTGATATGCTGTCCTCCAGCACCTGATGCACGCATTGTAATGACATCCAGATCCTTTTCTTCAATGACAATTTCAATATCATCTGAAAACTGCGGCATGACATCCAAGGACGCAAATGAAGTATGGCGTCTTCCTGAAGAGTCAAATGGTGAAATACGCACCAGACGATGCACACCTTTTTCCGCCTTCAGATAACCATAGGCCAAATCACCTTCGATCAAAAGACTGCATGATTTAACTCCTGCTTCTTCGCCTTCCTGAAAATCAAGAACAGTAATCTTAAATCCTTTCTTTTCAGCCCAGCGTGAATACATGCGATATAACATCCCTGCCCAGTCCATGGATTCTGTACCACCAGCTCCTGGATGAAGTTCCAGGATGGCATTGTTTTTATCATATGGATGAGAAAGCAGAACATTGATTTCAAAGCTTTCAAACTGTTTCATCGTTTCAGTGTATTCTTCTTCCAGAAGCATCATCAATTCTTCATCAAAAGATTTCTTCAGCTCTTCTGCAGTTTCAATGCAGTTTTCCAGCTGGTCTTTCGTTGTGAGATAGGATGCAATCAGATTCTTTAAAAAGTTTGTTTCCTTGATGATGTTCTGAGCACGTTTCTGATCATTCCAGAAATCAGGAGCATTCATCAATTCTTCATTCTGTCTGATTTTTTCTTCTTTGCCAGACAGGTCAAAGAGAGTCGCCTAACTGGCGCAGCTTTTCGCCGGAGGCCATCAGGCTTGTTCGAATTTCAAAGAGTTCCATGTTTATTTTTTCCCCTTTTTCTTCTTTTTATGTTTTACTCCAGTTGTTTCTTCTGCAGCTGCTTCTTCTTTTGGAGCTTCTGCAGGACGCTGCTGAACGATAACACGTGCATTCAGACAGAAGTTAACGATTTCCTGTGAAATACGTGCCATCATGTCTTCAAACAGTGCATATCCTTCAGAAACATAAGCCTGAAGCGGATTTCCTTCTGCATAAGAACGCAGATGGATACCTTCTCTTAATTTAGACATGATATCAATGTGATTCACCCATGCACGGTCAATCACTTTCAATACCATTGTCTTTTCAATAGGCAGCACATGCATCATGATTGGTGCAATCTTTGCCTCATAGATGTTCCATGCAGCATCAGCACAGATTCCAGTGATTTCATCTTCACTCTTATCAGACAGTTGTGCCTTTGTCACACCGTCTTTAAAGCCCATCTTTTCCAGTGTTTCAATCAGTGTATCCAGATTCACTACCGGTGATTTTCCAGTACGATCTGTGTTTGCTGCAACTGCATTGGAAATCACACGATTGAACATGTCATGAACGATTTCATGCACATTTTCATTTTCCAGAATGAAATCTCTCTGTTCATAGATAATTTCACGTTGCTGACGCAAAACATCATCATAATCCAGAAGTGTCTTACGAATATCAAAGTTATGTCCTTCTACACGTTTCTGTGCAGAACCGATTGACTTTGTGATCATCTTAGATTCAATTGGCACATCACCCAGCTGGGCAAACATACCTTCCATACGTTCAGAACCGAAACGAATCATCAGATCATCCTGTACAGAAACAAAGAATCTTGAATATCCAGGGTCACCCTGACGACCTGAACGTCCACGCAGCTGATTATCAATACGTCTTGATTCATGACGTTCTGAACCTAGTACGGCAAGACCACCCAGTTCACGGATGCCCTCACCCAGCTTGATATCGGTACCACGACCTGCCATGTTTGTGGCAATCGTTACTGCGCCCCTCTGCCCTGCACGCTTGATGATTTCAGCTTCACGCAGATGGTTTTTCGCATTCAATACTTCATGAGGAATCTTTCTGCTTTTCAGCATTTTTGAAATAAATTCACTGGTTTCTACCGCAATCGTACCGACCAGCACAGGCTGACCTTTCTCATGGCATCTGATTACTTCATCAATCAGAGCCTCAAACTTGGCTTTCTTTGTTCCGTATACTGCATCTGGATAGTCAATACGTGCTACTGGACGATTTGTCGGAATTTCAATAACACGCATGTTGTAGATTGCCTTGAATTCTTCTTCTTCTGTTTTTGCAGTCCCTGTCATACCAGAAAGCTTAGAATACAGACGGAAGAAGTTCTGATATGTAATTGTTGCCAAAGTGCTTGTTTCCTGTTTAATTGAAACACCTTCTTTTGCTTCGATTGCCTGATGAAGACCATCTGAATAAGCACGGCCTTTCATCAGACGTCCTGTAAACTGGTCAACAATGACAATTTCATCCTGGTCCACAACATATTCTACGTCTTTTGCCATAATGTAGTTGGCTTTTAAAGCCTGTGTCAGATGATGAACCAGCTGTGTATTTTCAAGTTCATACAGATTGTTGACTCTAAAAGCCTTTTCAGCTTTTTCTACACCTGACTCAGTCAATGTACATACTCTTGATTTTACATCAATTTCATAGTCTTCATTTTCTTCCAGACGTTTTACAAACTTATCTGCCTGAATGTACAGATTAGCAGTCTGTTTCTGTCCACCTGAAATAATCAATGGTGTTCTTGATTCATCAATCAGAATCGAGTCAACTTCATCAACCAGTGCAAAGTTCAAACCACGCAGTACGCGATCCTGCGCACGTGTTACCATGTTGTCTCTCAGATAGTCAAACCCAACTTCTGCATTGGTTGTATATGTAATATCACATGCATATGCAGCCTTTTTCTGAGCTGGAGTCAATGCTCGCGCATTCAGACCAACACTCAACCCTAAGAAACGATGAATCTGTCCCATCCAGCTTGCATCACGTTCTGCCAGATATTCATTGACTGTAATAACATGAGCCCCTTTACCTTCCAAAGCATTCAGATAAACAGCCATAACAGAAGTCAGTGTTTTCCCTTCTCCTGTCTTCATTTCAGCAATATCACCATCATTCATTGCAATAGCACCCATAATCTGTACAAAATATGGATATTCTCCAATGACACGTTTTGCAGCTTCACGCACAGTTGCATAAGCTTCAGGAAGCAGATCATCTAATGTTTCGCCTTTCGCAAGGCGCTCTTTAAATTCAAATGTTTTTCCTCTTAATTCTTCATCACTCAATGATTCCATTGCACCTGCATAAGAATCAACCTGATGAGCTTTCTTTTCAATTTCTTTGAGGATTTTTTTATCAACGCTAAACAGCTTATCAAATATTGTTGCCATATTACGTCCTCCTAACTGAGGTATTATATCATAGTTTTACTTGCAAAATATGGTATTTTATGTGAATAACCATGTAAAAAGGCTGTTTAACAGCCTTTTTTACCATTTCTAAAGTTTTACAATGTGCTGTGCCTGTACTCCACGCTCAGTTTGAAGGGGATCAAACTCTACATCAGCCCCTTCTTCAATATCCTTAAACCCAGGCATGACCAGTTGAGAATAATGAAAGAAGACGTCTTTTCCATCTTCTGTCTTGATAAAACCATACCCTTTTTCTTTATTGAACTTTTTAACTTTTCCTAACATCTTTTATGATCTCCTCTTAAATTTTTACAACACGCTGCGCCTGCAGCCCCTTATGATTTTCAATGCACTCAAACTCGACAGCCTGACCCTCATCCAGAGTTTTATATCCTCTTTGTGCTACTTGAGAATAATGCACAAAGACATCTTTTCCTGAATCTGATGCGATGAATCCATAACCTTTTTCAGCATTGAACCATTTGACTTTTCCTTTCATACTACCCCCTCCTTTCATACAAATTCAGTATATGCAGATTCCTCTGCGTTTTTTGTCGTATTCTGCAAGAAGTTTAGGATGTATGCAAAGACATAAAGCTTCAGTACAGTGTTTATCTTTTAATAGATGCTGCAAAGCAAGCAAGGTACTTCCTGTTGTGATCACATCATCTATCAAAATGAGTCTTTTGTCTGGAATTTCAATGTCCTTTCTCAGCGCTATAACGTCTGCAATCTCGGCTCTTTTCTGAAATGCAGTCTCTTTCTGTGCAGTATCTGTTTGTTTCTCAAAACAGTCCAAAACTGGAATTCCACACTGTTCAAACATTGAAACAACATGATGAAAACCTCTTCTTTCAAGATTCTTTCTGCTGCTGGGTGCACACAGAAATACACAACGATGATAATGAAATTGAATCCAATCTTTCACTTCATGCAGAAACACATCCTTCAACGCTTCATCCATGCACTCTTTGTACTGAATCAACGCTTCCGCAAGATTATTTTCATATAGACCAAAATAAGTAATCTTAAGGCTTTTCATTTGAAGTGTTCTTTTCTTGATTTTCAAAGAACGACGACATGATAAACACAACGCATCATTCATCATATATTGCATGAGACTTTGTTTATCAAGCGGCTTCTGGCAGAACAGACATTTTCTGATAGTTGGCATACCTAATCATCCTCATACTTTCTATCACTTCATCACTTTGATAAAACGTCAGAAACAGACAATCGCCTGTAGGCCGTGAGGGTTTTCTTCCAACACGTCCTGCAATCTGAATGAGAGATGCAGAAGAAAAGACAGGATGATCTGCATGAAAGACACAGACATCTACCCCTTCAAACGTAATACCTCGCTCTAAAACGGTTGTACAGATAAGACCGGAAAGTTCCCTCTTTTTCATTTTCTGTATGACTTCATCTTTCTTCTTTGTTTTTGATGTACAGCATTCTACATTCAATGTCATTTTAAATAGAATACTGATGCGATCTGCCATGTCAATTTCAGGCACAAACACAAGAAATGGAATCCTTTCTTTCTGTCGTTTCATGCACCATTTCCACAAGTAAATCAAACCTGTCATCTTCCCTGTTTTTTTTATGACAGGGACTGGCAAGTCATATCCATGAGGGCGAGAGAAAAGACGAAGAACCTGACAGTTTTCCAATAATTCTGAATCAGGCGTCGCAGTCAGATACAACATGCTTCCTTTGCAGCTGTTTTTGACAATTCCCTGCAGCACAGCATCGCCATGATAAGGAAAGGCATCCGGTTCATCCACAATGATATGATCAAACTTTTTATCAAAGAACCGATAGCACTGATGTGCAGTGCACACAATCAAATCACCTGTCAAATCATCGGTATACCCTTCACATAAAGGAGTTACATGACACTGGAATGATTTTTTAAAACGCTCTGCCAGCTCCAGGACGACCTGACGTCTGGCAATGACAACAGCTATTCTTTTTCTTTGTTTCAGACATTGGCTGATAAAGTCCATACAAAGTTCAGTTTTCCCTGCTCCCGTCACCGCCCATACAAGCACATCACCTGTCTCCATTTTTTCTGGAATCCTCTTCGAAATTTCTTTTTGAAGATCTGTAAGTTCAAAATCCAGATGAACATCAGCGCTCAGATCACTTGGAAAATCATCCCAGTTCTCATAGTGGATTTCTGAAAGCAATCTGCGGGAGAATTTGATACACGCTCGACAATACCATCCTTTTGAACCTTCATAAAACAAATCTTGATCTCCATTTGAACATCTTGGACAAATTTTCTTCATCTTTTTCCCCCGATATCATCATATCGCATTTTTAAAATTCAAGTGTCCCAAAGGTGTCCTGCTTTTGTCCTAAATGTGTCTCATAAAGTTAACCTTATTCTCCACATTCTGGGGAAAACAAAAAAAATAACAGTCTTAAGACTGTTATTTCTGTAAAGATTTCGTTTTCCAGTTTCCTTTTATATAAGCCATAAACGTGATCAAAGCGCCTAAACACCATGAAATCAGCAAGGAAACAAAGATGCTTTCAGGTGCACCATGCGGCTGCACATCACTTTTTGTAAATGCAACCATCAGATAAGCCAAAGGAACACGAATGATAACTGTAGAAATCAGAGAAATCCACATCGGTGTCATGGCATCCCCTGCACCTCTCATGATGCCTGAAAGTGCCTGATTGAGCGCTACAGCAATATAGCCAACTGCCAGAATACGCATCATTCTCATTGACAAATCAACCAGTTCAGCAGTATCAGTGAAGGCATACATCAGAATATGTCCAAACGCAAGAATCACCAATGTAATTGCAGTGGATACACCAACTGCAATCATTGTCCCCTGCTTGCTTCCTTTTTCAACTCGATCATACTTTCCTGCACCAACGTTCTGTCCTGCAAATGTCGTCATTGCATTACCGAAACTGAAATTTGGCATCATCGCAAATCCATCAACGCGCATGATAATGACATTCGCCGCAATCAGGGCTTCACCAAAGCTGTTGGTTAAAGACTGCACCATAATCATTGCCATGGACATAATAGCTTGTGTCATCCCAGATGGAAGACCTAGACGTACAAGTGTCATGGATTCATGGCGGTCAGGAACCAGCTCTTTTGTCGTTAAAACAAACATACTCTTCATCTTCAGCAGTTTCAAAAGACAAAGTACAGCCGAAATACTCTGGGCAATGACTGTCGCAAGAGCAACCCCTGCAACTCCCATATCCAGGCTTGCTACAAAATAAACATCCAGCACAATGTTGATAACTGTTGCCACCAAAAGATAAATCAATGCTGATACCGAATCACCAAGCCCTCTTAAAATACCACTGAAAATATTATAATAAGCAGTCCCTGCAATCCCCATCAACAAGATAAAAAGATATGAATCACACCAGTCAATGATACTTGCAGGTGTATTCAGAAATTCAAGAAATGGTCGTATCATAAAGCTTGCCACAACCATCAACCCCACACTCGCAATCGCAGTCAATGTAATGCTGCTCCCAATTGCCTTTGACAATTCATCTTTCTTTTTAGCACCATGATACTGAGAGACCATGATTCCAATCCCCACTGAAATCCCCATAAACAAAACCAGCAGAAGATTGTAAATTGGTGTAGCACTGCCTACTGCAGCCAGCGCATTATCACCTACATATTTCCCTACAACGATGCTATCAACAGTACTATACAACTGCTGAGCAATATTCCCTATCAGCATCGGTATTGTAAACAAAACAATCTTTTTCCAGGGTGTCCCTTCCGTCATATCGGATGGACCAAATAATTGTTTAAGATTCATAGAATTACCCCCTTCTTACACAACACGACTATTCTACATGAATTAAAATACAGACACAAGAAAAAACTGCAGGGAATTCCTGCAGCTACTTAATATCCTGTGGATTGGTAATTTTGATGTTCTGATAGTCTCCTTTGACGATCTGAATCGCTGTATCTGTACACAATTCAACAACACTTGCATCATCACTGACTTCAATATTCAAATCAAAGGACTTCTGATAAGCCGCCTTGATCAACTCTGTCTTAAATGCCTGGGGAGTCTGTGCATTCCATAATGTCGCACGTTTTGGTGTCTGTACAACAGTTGTTCCATCGACCACTTTAATCGTATCCACACATGGCACAGCCAACAGACACGCATCATGTTTTTTCAGACATTCTTTGATATCACTCAGATTCTTCAATGTCACATAAGGTCTAGCTCCATCATGAATCATGACAACCTCATTTTTTACCAGTTTCAATCCCTCAAACACAGATAGAGAACGAGTAGTCGATCCTTCCGTCAATTTCAGTTTATCAGATGAAAAAACACGCTCAAAATTCTCTTTCTGAGTCACGACAATAATTTCATCGCATTCTTCATCCTGATCAAAAACACTGATGGTCAAATCCAGAACAGTCTTCTCATTAGAAATCGGATAAAAAACTTTGTTGTAGCCAAGATTCATTCTTGAACCTGAGCCTGCAGCACAGATTACACATGAATATTTCATAATATCATCTCCTCTTTTAAGATAACACAGACAACAAAGAATCGTCCAATGGATTTATATTCACTTCATTTTATACTTGCTATATTTTCAATAAAAGTGTTGTAATTGTCACAAGAATATGAGCTTTCAACTGGTTGAACATGCAATTATGCTTTATAATAAGAATAGGTGATAAAAATGAAAGTAACAACTCGACATGGTGATTATGGTTTAACTGATGTTCATGGCAAAAGAATATCAAAAACAGACCTCTTGATGGAAGTCATTGGTGAACTTGATACTTTAATGGCACAGATTATTTTATGCAGTGCACATGATGAAACCTATCGTGCAGATTTAATTCAGATTACAGAAGATTTGACCACATTGTGTTCTTATCTTGCAGGATATCACAATGAAGTTGATTTTACACCTCATTTAAATTGGATCAATGAACGCTTGAGCACACTTGAAATCAAAGAGACTCAATTCCGTTTTGTTTATCCTTTCACTTCAATATCTGCAGCCAACTACAATCTGGCTCGAACTTTTGCGCGTACAGCTGAAAGAAAATGTTTCATGATGGCTGAACAAAGAGGAATGGACGCAAATGCATTGAAATACATGAATCGTCTTTCTGATTTGTTTTTCATTATGATGGTCAGAGAAAATCTGAAGAATGAGTAATGCATCGTTTTAGCATAGAGACTTCTATGTTATGATATAAAGGATTAGGAGATTTACCATGAGCTATACAAAAGAAACGATTAATAAATTAAATCAGGATATTCGCACTTATTTTCCGTTGATTACAGAAATCAGTGATTCTTTCCATATTCAGCATGACGGTGTTTCTCGTCTGGTCATGCTGGACCGCTACGCTCAAAAAGACCGTGAACTGGTGTCTTTGGGTGTAGGAGATCTGGTTGTTACTGTGATTAAGGAAGACCCTAAGTATCCTGCTCGAGGTATTGGATTTGTAAAAAGTGTTGATTATGAAAAAGAAATCATGACCATCGAAATCGAAGAAGAATTCCGACCTACTTTAGAGAACGAACAGGAATCCATCACAGGTCTGATTACACGATCATTCCGTGAAGTGGACAAACCGCTGGAAATCTATTATGAGCAGATTGCATCACGTGTTGGAAAAGCTTTGGCAAATACGGAGAAAAGTGAAGAAACAAAAGAAAAGTACGCCAAACTGTTTACTGAACAGTTAAGCGCATTGAATGTTATTCCTGCAGGACGTGTTCTGTATGGTGCAGGAAGCGGTACACAGGTTACTTACTTCAACTGCTTCGTTATGCCATTTGTCAAAGACTCTCGTGCTGGTATTGCAGAACATCGTAAAGAAGTCATGGAAATCATGAGCCGAGGCGGTGGTGTTGGTACCAACGGTTCAACTCTGCGTCCAAAAGGAGCGCCTGCCAAAGGTGTAGGCGGAAAATCCAGTGGTGCTGTCAGCTGGCTGAATGACATTGCCAATCTGACAAATCTTGTTGAACAGGGTGGATCCAGACGTGGTGCTCAGATGATCATGCTGGCAGACTGGCATCCAGATGTGATTGAATTCATCGTATCAAAAATGCAGAATCCAAAAGTTCTCAAATGGTTGTCTGAAAACTCAAATGACCCACAAGTAAGAGAACTTTCAAGAAATAAACTTAAATTTGTTCCATTGACAAGAGCTGAAAGAGAACTGTATGAATCTGTTGTAGACAATCGTACAATTCCAGCATCTGTTCAGGAACACGCAAGAGAAATGCTGATGAATGGCGGTACACTGACTGTCAATAATCCGGAATTTCTGAGCGGTGCAAACATTTCTGTAACACTGACAAAAGAGTTCATGGATGCAGTAGAAAACGATGATGCTTTCAGTCTGCGTTTCCCTGACCTTCAGAATTATAATGAAGCTCAGAAGTCTTATTACGATATTCATTGGCATGAATGCGGTGATGTGCGCGAATGGGAAAAGATGGGTTATCCAGTAAAAACTTACCGCACAATCAAAGCACGTGACCTTTGGGATCTGATCTGCTTCTGTGCTACTTATTCTGCAGAACCTGGTATCTTCTTTATTGATAATGCCAACGACAAGACAAACGCAAAAGCTTATGGTCAAAAAGTCGTCGCAACCAATCCATGCGGTGAACAGCCGCTTGCCCCATATTCTGTCTGCAATCTGGCTGCAGTCAATCTGGCAAACTTTGTCAACAAAACAACAGGTGAACTGCTTCTGGACAAGCTGACAGAAACAGTCAGCCTTACTGTTCGCATGCAGGACAATGTCATTGATGATACGCCATATTTCCTTGAAGCCAATCGTACTCAAGCCCTTGGCGAACGCCGTGTTGGTTTAGGCATCATGGGACTTCATGATCTGCTGATCTGGTCTGGCAAACGTTATGGTTCAAAAGAATCCGTAGAAACAATCAATACAGTCTTCAAGACAATTGCTGAGGCTGCATACCGAACATCCATTGAACTGGCAAAAGAAAAAGGTTCTTTCCCATTCTTAACTGACCGTGAAGCATTCATTAATTCAGGTTATATGAAGGAAATGAGCGAAGATATCCGCCAGGATATTCTGGAATATGGTATTCGTAACTCACACTTGCTGACAATTGCGCCAACAGGATCAACAGGAACAATGGTAGGTGTATCAACAGGTCTTGAGCCTTACTTCAGCTTCAGTTATTTCCGTTCCGGACGTCTTGGAAAATTCATTGAAGTCAATGCAGCAATCGTGGATCAGTGGCTGGCTTTACATCCTGGCTACACTCGCGCAACCCTGCCTGATTTCTTTGTGAGTGCAATGGAACTCACTCCTGAAGAACATGCAGATACACAATGTGCAATTCAGCGCTGGATTGACAGCTCTATTTCTAAAACTGTTAATGCTCCTCGCGGCTTCTCTGTAAGACAGGTACAGCGCATCTATGAACGTCTGTACAAAGGCGGTGCCTAGGGTGGTACAGTTTACGTGGATGGCAGCCGTGACTCTCAGGTTCTGACCTTATCATTCGATGAAGACAACACTTGGGATCAGATGAGCGCAAAGGACTTCGGTGTAGAAATCAAAAAGACACAGCCTGAAGAAAAGAAAACTGATTTAAGATCTGACCGTCAGGATAGAAGCATTGGTGTAGAAGTTGGAGACATCTGCCCAATCTGTCTGGAAGGTATCGTTGAAGAAATCGGTGGATGCAACACCTGCACAAACTGCAACGCTCAGTTAAAGTGCGGATTATAAGAAAACAAGTTCCATGAATTCATGGAACTTTTCTTAAGGAGAACCTATGATTAAATTGATATGTGCAATGGATCTTCAGCATGGCATTGGTTTAAACGGAAAAATGCCTTGGCATTTTCCTGAAGATCTGAAATATTTTAAAAACCTGACTCTAAATCAGACAGTTTTAATGGGAAGAAAAACATTTGAATCCATAGGCAATGCATTGCCTGATCGCAAAAACATCATCTTAACCCATCAATCTGAATACAATCAACCCGATTGTATCATTGTTCATTCATTGGAGGATGCGTTAAACATTGATAAAAACCTGTTTGTGATTGGTGGCCAGAATCTGTTTGAACAGACTCTTCCTATCGCTGATGAACTTTATCTGACCGAAATCCATCAAACATTTGAAGCAGACACATTCTTCCCACAATTTGATGCCTCTTTGTATCACAAAGAAATCATCAAAACTACAAATGAACCTTTCTATGCGGAATTTATAAAATACAGCAGAATCAAAATAAAACAGGAATAGCAACGCTATTCCTGTTTTAACTACTAAGCTTGTGTTTTGCGAATGATTGATTTATAGAAATCAACCCCCATTGGCAAAGCACCTGAACAGATATTTTCATTCAATGTATGAATGCTTCCATACTGCTGACCATCAATATAAAGCGGTGCAAAACGGATGCAATGATCACAGATACGGCTATAGAATTTTGCATCTGTGCCACCGGTCATAACATAAGGTGAAACTCCAATACCAGGATAAATCTCATGAATGACTTCTTCCACCAGATTGAATTGTTTGCCCTTGAAGTCCACAACCGGCCATGGCGCATCCACATACAAAGCTTCAGTTTCAATGTCAAACTTCTTGGCAATCTCTGCAATGATACGGATGCTTTCTTTGTCATCCTGATGATGAATAAAACGCATGTTTCCAATCACATGAGCTTCATGAGGCAATACATTAGCTCCCTGTGATCCTTCAGCCATAGTAAAAGCCAATGTTGTACGCAGCATGGCAGCAGCTGCAGAACTGACTGCAGGAAGCACAATCGGCATCAATGGTTTAAACAGCCACATGTTGCCAAAAAGGAACTTCATGCCAAAATCCATGTTCGGCGCAAAACGCGCAAACATTTCAGCTACAGTTGGTGTATATTCCGATTTAAATGGATAGTTCTTTTCCACATGAGTCATAAACTGCCCTAAACGCACAAGAGGTGTTTTTTTCGTTGGAGCACTGGAATGACCACCTTTGCCTTTGGCTGTAAACTTGATATCTCCATATCCTTTTTCAACAACACCAACCATTGCATAAGTACCATTGACTCCACCGACTGGTTTTTCGATAATCATTCCACCTTCATCAATGACAAGTGAGAGTTTAACTCCCTGTTTTTCAAGATAAGCTACAGTTGCAGGAGCTCCATCTCCACCCCATTCTTCTGTACAGCTGCTTGCGATGTAGACATCACCCAGTGGCTGAAAACCTGATTCAATCATTTCTTCAACTGCACTGAGCATGCACATCAAAGATGCTTTTGTATCCACAGTTCCACGTCCCCAGACACGCCCTGTTTCATCAATATATCCACTGAATGGCTCATGTTTCCATTGGCCAGTTGCCTCAACGACATCCTGATGACTCATAAACAAAACTGGTTCAGCTTTGTTTTGGCCAGTCCATTTAAACAACAGACTACCATTGAAATCATGTTTTTCACACGTTTCATGAATCAAAGGAAATTCAGTTTCCAATAACTTATGAAATTCATAGAACTTTGTACGATCTTCCTGATTGCGACAGGAAATCGTTTCTTTTTGAATCATACGCGATAAACGCTGACCATATTTTTCAGTACGTTCACTTGTATCCAAAACAACCTTTGCCTCTTTAGCACTGGTTGGCTTCATCAACAAAGTACGAAGCAGCGCAATCATCAAAAGTGTCAAAAGAATACAAAAAACAAACAATAAAATATTCATTCTATCTCCTCCTAAAGAAGATTCTTCTTAAACAGCACAAATCCAATTCCTAAAGCTAATGCACCACTTGGAATCAGAAGTACACTGGTCTGTGAAATCATGGACGGCACAAAGATACACAAAAGACTCATCACAAGCAGCGGAATAGCTGCAATCTTTGGACTCTTTACAAAATATTTTAATCCTAATGCACCAAACAAAGCAGGCACGACATTATTAAACGCTGGAAGCAGAGCTTCATTCTGCAGAATCGGCTGCAAAGGAACAATCAGCAATACTCCTGCCACAATGACCAGCATAGTCACCATTGCAGAAACAGCAACTGAAATTGTACTGATGATTTCATGTTCAATTGTCCCTGATTCAGTCTGAGCAATTTCCTTTGAATTCATCACCACAGGGATCTTCATATTGGTTACATTTCCAGTCAGAAATGACAAGTAACTTCCACCAACACCAAGCATTGGTGTATAAATCAGAAACTCTACAATGGCCATTGGAATATAGATCATTCCTACTTTTATAAAACCATTGATAAATCCACTTAAACTTGGCTGCACACCATTTAAAACGGATACTATAAATGGAACTGCAATCAACAAGACTGTTGCCAGAATCAGAGTCAATCTGCCTAACAGATGAAGTGTATTGTTGTATTTTTCAATAATTTGATTTCGATTCATACTTCCCCTCCTGACTACAGCAGATTAATAATGACTGCAAAAGCCATCGCAGCCAGCATACTTGCCGCTAAACTGAAATTTTCCAGTGCACTCATATTTTTCTTGTTGATGAAATACTCAAAGACTCCCATCACAGCAGCTGCAGCCAATGCCACCAATAACGGCATGAAATCAGCTCCACCCTGCGGGAAGCACTTGCCAATATATGATCCAATAAAAGCTGCACACAATCCTACAAACATGGCTGTTGTAGCATGCGCACCGAAATTCGGCTTATTTTCAGTGCTTTCCTGTTTTGGCTTTGCCTGAAGTTTCTTTGAATAACCTTTCAAGAAAAAGATACAGCACACAATTCCTCCTAAAATACCAAATGTCATAACGAGTGCGATTGTTACAAATGCTTCTACTGTCAATTCATTCAGACTCAAACCTGTAAGTCCTGCACTTTGTGCCGCTATTTCTGCAACATTCAGTTCATACTGAAGTGATCCAATGACAGAAAGTCTCAACCATGAAAATGGAACCCCCAATGTTCCACTTAATGCGATAACCCCTAAAAGAATACTGATGGAAGGCAATAGTGTAAACATGGCACTTGATACGATTGTTTTCTTCAGCACCTTTTCATCCATACCAATCTGAATGCCTGTTTTATAGCTTTTTACCAGAAACAAAACACACATCACCGTAATAAACAACAACACCCCTGCAACAATCAGATAAAATACAGGTGCATTGACTGCATTTAAATATTGATTCATTTCTATCTCCCCTATCTCATTGCTTTTATTATATCGTTATCAAATTCAAAAGACCACAGAATCCTGTGGTCTTTCATTCATAAAAAAAACAGAGACAATGAACTCTCATTGTCTCTTTTATCATTAAATCAAATTGTGTTTCTTCAAGAAGTGTGCAATTCCAGAGGAATTGTTGTCAAGAGTCACTTCAAATGCTTCTTTCTTGACTGTATCCATTGCGTTACCCATAGCAATTGGATACTTCACCACTCTAAACATCGACAAGTCGTTTTCACCATCACCAAATACAGCAATCTGATCAGGAGTAATTCCCAGGCGTTCTGCAAGTCTCAGGATTGCAGCACCCTTGTTGATGCCCTGAGGTGCACATTCAATCCACTGAGGAGATGTTCTTGCGAAATGGTACTTATGTCCAAGTTTTTCAAGAAGTTCTTCATAAGGCTTAGCCAGATACTCTGCGGTATGTGCCAGACAGATCTTGTTGACTGGATTTGGAATTTCATCCGGTGACTTGATGTAGTTGATGGAAGAATATCCTCTTCTCTGGT
Source organism: Erysipelotrichaceae bacterium (assembly GCA_045652605.1). Lineage (GTDB taxonomy): Bacteria > Bacillota_I > Bacilli_A > Erysipelotrichales > Erysipelotrichaceae > RGIG1896. Next base: position 704 of record JAZRUQ010000204.1, on the reverse strand, counting down.
CAACAATCATCTTGAAGGTTCCTGCAGTCCATGGCACATCATCTGCAATATCATTTTCTTTACGATACTGAGCTTTCAATTCCATAAGTGAATCTGGAATATAGTCATAGATTGTTGCATCCATTACACCCATGACTTCAATGTCATAAGGCATTGCAGCATCATAGATTTCCTTGATTTCTTCTTTCTGAAGCTGACGGATAATCTCATGTTCCATTGTTGCAGTCTTTGTCAGCGCTGCACCATTTACACCAATGAAATAGCCATCATATTCAGGCATTTTGAGCTGAAGACCATATTCTGTCAAAGTTTTATAGCTTCTCCCTGAAGCCAATACAAGACGGATACCTTTTTTCTGAGCTTCCATCAAAGCATTCAGATTTTCTTCTGGAATGCACTGATCAGAATTCAGAAGTGTACCGTCCATGTCCATGACAATCAGACGGATATCCATTTTAGAATCTCTTTCCTGCAGCTCTGTCAACAATCAGAGTTACATCTGGATGATTCTGCAGAATTGAAGCTGGGCAATCTTCAGTTACTGGACCACAAACCATGTTGTATACAGCATCCTGCTTGTTCAGTCCATTTGCCACAACCAGAACTTTTCTTGACTTCATGATTGTCGCAATACCCATTGTGCATGCATGTGTAGGCACTTCTTCACCCAGTGGATCAAAGAAACGTGCATTGTCTTTTCTTGT
>JAZRUQ010000203.1:0-3162 GCA_045652605.1 Erysipelotrichaceae bacterium | reverse complement strand
AGACCTCATTAAAGCACATCATCAACACTCAACAGAATCTTAGCGAAGAGTTTCATTCCTTCAATGAACTTGTCAATGCTGATAAATTCATCAGGCTGATGAGCTCCACCATGTCCTGGTTTAATGTAATCCGGCATTCCTTCAGGTCGCAGCACCATACCAACTGCTACAGAATTAGGGATTTTACCTGCGTATGTACCACCCTTTGAAATCTGTGGTGCACCATCTGTCTGTGTCCAATCCTGATAGATTTGAGTAATTGTCTTGACGATTGGTCCGTTTTTATCAATGAAGTATGGTTTTGACTGACCTTTAACCACAACGTCAAAGTCATATGCATCAGCATTCTTCTTCAATGTTTCAATGATATGTTCATTGGAATCTGTAACACAATGACGGCAGTCATTCAAAAGAGAAATGATTCCATCTTTAAATTCAATGACAGTACCGCTGGTTACAGTCTGACCAGAAACATCGTCTGTCTTATCAATGCCTAAGAATGTACCATAAGAGTCATTGTTGACATTAGTGAGGAACTGGAAGATTTTCTGATCTTCTTCACAAAGTCCAGGTAAAGCGCAGAGAACTTTTGTGAGCTGATGAATTGCATTCACACTTCCTTCAGGCTGTGCAGCATGTTTTGAACTGCCATAAGCTTCAATCTTTACTGTACCGTTTTCCTTTACCACAGAATAGCCTTCAGCTGGAATGACAGAAAGATCAAGCTGACCATTGTCTACCAGTACCACATTAGCTTTGTTTGGGATGATATTGAAAGCTGAACCTGCATTGAATGATTTAACCTGTGAAGACAATGCTTTTCTTGATACCAGGTAATACTGAACTCGACCAAATTCTCCACAGCATCCAGGGAATCCTGCATCAGGGACAAATGAGAATTTAGGCGCACCATAATGTTCTACATAATACTCAACATCTGCCATACCTGTTTCTTCTGCAGTTCCTAAAAACAGTTCGATATTATGTCTTACAGAAATGTTCAAATCACGGATTGCCTTCTGAAGATAGAGACCTCCAATTGCGGCAGACTTGTTGTCACCAACACCACGGCCAAACAGATAGCCATCACGTTCAACTGGTGTATATGGCTCGCTCATCCAGCCTTCTCCTTCAGGCACAACATCAAGATGTGCCCACATCCCAATGTTTTCTTCAGCACCTGTGTTCAGCAAAATGCTGCCGACATAGTTCTCATAGTTGTGGGAAACAAACCCTTCTCTTTCACCCTTTTTCAACATGCAATTCAGTACGTCTTGGCATCCCTGACCAAATGGTTTTACGTCACTGGATGCATCAGAAACGCTCTTGATTGATGAGATATCGCACAAGTCTTTAATGATGTCTTCACGATGATTGTCGATGTATTCGAAGACACTCTGTAATGTTTTTTCGTTGATCATGATTCAACCTCCAAATTAATGAATTTATTATAGCACAGACTAAAACATATCATACAGTTGAAACATGATTCTATTATGCATTCTATGGAAGAATTTGAAGAGATTATGAAGTGATTCAGATTGAAAATATAATAAAATAACCATTATGATAACGATTATCATAATGGTTAATATCAAAATTCACATTAAATAAAGGATATATTTACGATTACGTAATTTATGATTGATTAGAAATGTTTAAGATGATTTTCATGCATTCCCTGCCTGAATAAAGACAGATCAGACTGAAAATAATAGTTTTCTATGTTGATGAAGCTAAATATAAAGACTATTCAGGCTAGTCATAAGGCAGTGTTCATCAGATAACAGAATACACTGTTTTAAAGAACTGAATCAACAAGACTGTAAAGCACAATTTAATCCTGATTCTTTCGTTCATCAAAGAAGAGATCAAAACGCTGATTGTTTGAGTACAGTACAGCTTTGGTCATCTGAATTCCACAAAGGACAACCTGAGAATCTTTTCTGTTTATTCTGGCTTCAGACAGCCATGATTCAAAAGAGCAGCGAAGCTTCTGATAAATGATTCTGTTTTCCTCTTTTGTGATTGAGCCCAGATTGCATGCAAGACCATGTCCATTGAACCAAGGGCCGCATACTGCAGTTACTGGGTTATCTTCCATTTGTTTCATTTTAGATGAATTGGATAAAGTCGCAAAATAAAACCAGCCATTTTCATAAACTGCATTCACTGCACGGATATAAGGAATATTGTGTTCTGATGTTGCGATGGTCATCAAACGTTCATTACCAAAACGTTCATGCATGATAGCTTGAATTTCTGGATGACTGTAATGAATCATGAATATCACTCCTTTGGATGTCTTCATTATACAACGAAATCAAAAGAGTGATAACTGTTCTGTCTGAACTGGGAATTCATGAAGAAACTGAAACACTTCATCAGTACCAAAAAGAATGTGATGCTTTTTGCAGAATGCACGACAATAGTCCATCAGCTCATCGTGATGTGGACTCTGAAGCTCATAGGATAAACCATACTTCTTCTGATAGATTTCTTTTAATCCCGGAAAGTGCTGATCGAGTGCAGCATAGAAGTATTCGCGATTACCCTGGCGCATAGTAACTCCCATGCCAAAGCAGAGAATGGCATCCACCCTTGCATCTTTGCATGCCTCTAGAATCTGAGTGATATTTTCTTTTGTGTCATTGATAAAAGGTAAAACAGGACACAGCCATACGACAGTTGGAATACCATGCTGCTTAAAGATTTTTAGCGCTTCAATTCTTTCCTTTGTGGTGGATACATTGGGTTCAAGAGTTCTTGATAAAGTATCATCATAGGTTGTCAGTGTCATTTGGACGACACAGCGGGCATTCTTATGAATACGAACAAGAACATCCAGATCACGCAGAATTCGAGTTGATTTGGTCAAAACGGAAGCACCAAAACCATAACGTTCTATCAGTTCAAGACATTGTCTGGTCAGCTGAAGTGATTCTTCAACATGCATGTAAGGATCACTCATGGCCCCAGTACCAATCATGCATTTTCTGCGTTTTGATTTCAGTGCTTTTTCTAACAATTGAGGGGCATTTTGTTTCACTTCGATATCTTCAAAATCATGTGTCATGTTGTAACAAAGGCTTCGTGAATCACAATAAATGCATCCATGTGAACAGCCTCTGTAAATGTTGATGCCATTGGTTGCGGATAAGA
>JAZRUQ010000202.1:0-2214 GCA_045652605.1 Erysipelotrichaceae bacterium | reverse complement strand
TGTACCTGGTGTTGAACGTGGTAAAATTGTGATTATTGGCGGTGGTGTAGCTGGGACATATGCTGCAAAAGCTGCTGTAGGTATTGATGCACAGGTAACACTGCTGGATGTTGATTTGAATCGTCTGTCATATCTGGAAGATATCTTTGGTGCTTCTGTTACAACACTTTACAGCACTGAAGCAAATATCGAAAAATCTTTAAAGGAAGCTGATTTGGTGATTGGGTCTGTTCTGATTCCAGGAGCTTCTGCACCTAAACTGATTCAGAAGAAACATTTGAAGATGATGAAGCGTGGTTCAGTTATCGTTGATATAGCGATTGACCAGGGAGGATGCTGTGAAACATCCCATGTGACAACACATGATAATCCAGTTTTCATTGAAGATGGCATTGTGCACTACTGTGTTGGGAATATGCCAGGTGCTGTACCGTTTACTTCAACAATTGCTCTGTCAAACTCTACATTTGGTTATGCTCGCAAGATTGCCAATAAGGGACTTGAAGCTGCTGCTAAGACAGACAAGGCAATTCTGACAGGTATTAACACATATGCAGGCAAATGCACAAATCAGGGAGTTGCTGAAAGCGTAGGCGTTGACTACACGGATGCACTGACACTTCTGTAAAAAATAGCACTGAGAGTTCATCTCAGTGCTTTTGTTTAATAAAGTCTTGTGTACTTTTCGAAGTATTTTTCATTGCGTTCAAATCCGCCATCCAGATTTGCGCTGACAAAGACTTCAACTTCTTCGCCCATATCATGCAGACACTGACATACTTCACCATTGATGCAGGCGCAGATCAATGCATTTGAAATGGATGAAGTAGGGCAAATGATAGCGTCTGTTCCTTCAACAGGAGTTGCTGCATCTCCAATATCGCCGCAGTTATCGATCACGACATCGGATACTTCATACAGTTTTTTACCGCTGACATGACGTGATGTTGTGCCCTGTGAATGTTTCAGGTTTGTAATACAGATAACTTTAGCACCTCTGTTTTTCGCTTCAATTGCCATTTCAACAGGGTAAGCGTTTCTTCCAGAATTGGATGCGATTAAAATCACATCGCCTTCAGATACACGATACAGATCAACTAAGATTTTAGCGTAGCCATCCAGTCTTTCCAGCATAGTGGATTTTGTAGGATGATCAACTAAAGTGAGTTCTGGTGTTAAAATAGGAACTGTGAATGCTAAAGTACCTGCACGACCATACAGTTCTTCTGCAACAGTATGAGAATGCCCGCTTCCACTGACAAAGAATTTATGTCCATTTTTATGAGCGTTCGCAATCAGTTCAGCTGCTTTATGCAAGTTATCTGATTGTGTTGTGCGCAGGTCATCAAGGATTCTCTGACCTGTTGTGAAAATTGTCTCTATCATTTTATACATTGTATCTTCCCCCATAAGTTAATTTAAATATAACATATTTACTATAGGACTTCACTAAGGTGTTAAAATTGATTTAAAAGTGCTTTATTAAAATGAAATAAGTTGCACTTTACTCACAAATGTCTTAAAATTTATACGTATGTAGGTATGAGGAGGAAATAAATATGAAAATTTCATCACTGCAGACAGCAAGATACGAGTATGCTCCAAAACTTCCAGGAATGCTCAGAGGTGGTATCGCTAATATCTGTGTAAAGGAAGGCGCAGAAACTCAGAGTGTTGCAGATCAGGAAAAAGTAAAAGCACTTTTCCCAAACACTTATGGTAAAAAGGAAATCACTTTTGCCCAGGGGGAAAATACATCAGAAACTAAGAAACAGGCTGTAGGTGTTATCCTGTCTGGTGGTCAGGCACCTGGTGGACACAATGTTATTTGTGGTCTTTATGATGCACTGAAAGCTACTAACAAGGAAAATGTCCTGTACGGTTTCAAAAATGGTCCTATTGGACTGATTGAAGATGATTATCTGATTTTTGATGATGAATACATCAATGCGTATAGAAACACTGGTGGATTTGATATCATCGGTTCAGGTAGAACTAAGCTGGAAACTAAAGAACAGTTTGCAGTTGTTGCAGAAGTATGCAAGAAGCACGGTATTACTGCAATCGTTATCATTGGTGGTGACGATTCAAATACAAACGCTGCTGTACTGGCTGAATACTTTGCAGCAAACAACACTGGGGTTCAGGTTATTGGATGCCCTAAGACAATCGATGGTGACCTGAAGAATGAAGATATCGAATGTTCATTCGGAT
>JAZRUQ010000201.1:0-1657 GCA_045652605.1 Erysipelotrichaceae bacterium | reverse complement strand
GACGAGCTGAGCCTTCACCTTCAGACTGAGTCACGATGTGTGGCATGTCAGAAAGTGCCTGGTGAATCACTTTACGTTCATCATTTGGCATTGGGTCCAGACTAGCATCCACTTTTGTACGCTGTACAGTCTTTGCGATTCTCTTAGCCAGAGCTTTTACTTTTTCATAACGGCTTTCCTTGTATCCGTTAACGTCTACAAGAACACGGAAACGACGCTTGAATTCAGCATTTGTTGCAGCACGTACAACTGCATTGATTGACTGAAGAGTCTGACCATTCTTACCAATCAGAATAGCGTTGTTTTCAGCATCCAGCATCACTTTAAAGCTGTCGCCTTCACGAACGATTTCGATTTCGATATCAACACCAATACCTGTGAAGAATTCTCCCAGATAGTCAAAGATGAATTCCTTAACATCATCCAGGCAGTAAACTTCAGCAGTAACACTGCTTCCAATACCTAAGAATCCTGATTTTTCTTCAGTGACAAAGTAAACCAGCTCTTCTACTGTAACGCCTTTTGTTTCAGCAGCTTTGCTCAGCAGGTCTTCTAATGTCTTAGCAGTAAACTTTTCCATTAGTAAGCCCCCTTGTTAGACTGTTTGTTCATCATCACCTGAGTCAACAATGTCTTCAAAATGGAAACTAAAGAAGAAATTACCCAGTATACAGTCATTGCTGAAGGCCAAGATACAGACATGAACAGAATCACAACCATGAATGTCATCATTGAGTTGTTTTCAGGTGCAGGTGTGTACTTTCTGTGGTGCAGTTCAGCTTCCTTTTTTGCCTTGTAGTTTGCAATCCAGTTAGGCATCTTCATTGAAGCCATCTGTGCAGCAAACATAACAATAACCAGAACCAGATACAGGAAGTTGCCATTCTTCAAAAGACCATCCAGTGGAGATACTGACAGACTCATTCCAAGGAATGAACCCTGAAGTACAACTTCAGCTCTCTGTACTGAGTGATAGATTGCGATCAGAACTGGCATCTGAAGGAACAATGGAACAAATGATCCCAATGGATTGATATCATACTTCTTATAAAGAGCCATCATTTCGTTGGACATCTTCATTTTTGAAGCTTCATCATCTTTACCTTCGTACTTCTTCTGAATCTTGTTGAGTTCAGGCTGAATCATCTGCATTCTCTGAGTTGACAGTGTTGACTTCCAAGTCAGTACTGTAACCAGCAGATGAACACCAGCTGTAACCAGTGCAATAGCACCTGCTACACCAATTGCTGGAGAAGCATAGTTGATGACCTGAGCCATTGGCCAAACCAGCAGAGCGTTAAAGAAGTTTTCTGTCTGGAATGTTTCTTTGAATGTTGTTGTTGTGTAGATCAGTTTTGTAACAGTTTCGCCTGTTTCAGGATCTGTGATTGTCTGTGGTGCACATCCTGATACCAGGAACAGAGCCGCAACAATCAAAAGAAAAAACAGACGCTTTTTAGTAGTTTTATTCATGTTTTTCTCCTTATAAATCATGCATACTTCTATATTCTAACTTTTTTAAGCATGGATTCCAAGTGTTTTTTATTCTCTTCATAAGAGAATTTATGATACCCCTGGCGTACCATGAGAATCCCATCGAAACGTTGATTAGCGCTGTCAAGTTCCTGAAGCATGCCTCTGCATTGACGCTTAATTT
>JAZRUQ010000200.1:0-3614 GCA_045652605.1 Erysipelotrichaceae bacterium | reverse complement strand
GATAAAATCATCAAGACTGCAAAAGAAGAAGGAGTTACTGAAAAGGACATTACAACTCGCTATATCGATGCATACCAGAAGTTAAGAGGATCATTGAATACATTGCCTTTGTATGCACAGCCAAAAGTAACAGAAACAATGGAAGACATTATCAATTTCATTGATGAACTGGTGAAACTGGACCATGCTTATGCAGTGGATGGAGATGTTTATTTCAGCGTTGATTCAGTAAAGAGCTACGGTGAAATCTCTCATCAGAAACTGGAAGATCTGATGGTAGGTGCAAGAATTGAAGAAAACTCAAAGAAACGCAATCCATTGGATTTCACACTGTGGAAAGCAACTGAAGAAGGAATTCAATGGGATAGTCCATGGTCAAAAGGAAGACCTGGATGGCATACTGAATGTGTTGTTATGATTGATAATGTTTTCGGTGGACAGATTGATATCCATGGTGGAGGAATGGACCTCAGATTCCCTCATCATGAAAATGAAGTGGCACAGTCACAGGCTTGCCATCATCACGCTATCGCAAATTACTGGATGCACAATGCCATGATCAACATTGATGGGCAGAAGATGTCAAAATCTCTGGGCAATGTAAGATGGGCAAAAGATGTCATCGAAATGCTGGGTGCAGATGTTGTAAGATGGCTGATGCTGAGTGTTCATTACAGAGGGGAGCTGAACTTCTCTGATGAAACAATTGAAACTGCAAAAACAGAATTGAATAAAGTAAAAATGGCATTGAAACAGGCTGAACTGAAGATTGCACTGCAGAATGCAGCTGCAGTAGAAGTGCTGGATGAAGGCTATGAAAAGTTCATCGATGCCATGAATCAGGATATGAATACACCAAATGCATATGCAGTGATTTTTGAAGAAGTCAAGAAACTGAATACATTGTGCCGTGTAAGAGAAGTCAACTATGAAGCATTGGGATCTGCAGTCTATTCATTAAGAAAGATGCTGGAAATCCTGGGTGTTATGATTCCGGTTCTGACACTTTCTGAAGATGATCGTGTGTTGTATCAGGCTTGGATGGATGCCAAGGCTCAAAAGGATTTTGCCAAGGCAGATGAAGTGCGTGCTCAGCTGATGGAAAGAGGAATCCTTTAAATGAAAGTCAGCGAATGTTCAGGCAGTACACTGGCTTATCTGGGTGATGCGGTTTTCTCGCTTCTGGTCAGAGAACATCTGATTGAAAAAGGTTATGGAAGAGCGAAAGATCTTCAGCGTGAAAGCATTCGCTATGTCAGTGCAAAAGCGCAGGCTCATTTCTTTCATGCATTAGAAAATGAAGGTTTTTTTACAGAAGATGAACTTGAAATCTATCGCAGAGGAAGAAACTTCAAATCAAGCAGTGTACCAAAAAATACAGATGTTCAGACTTATCGAACTTCAACTGGAATTGAAGCTGTGATTGGTTATTGGCATCTTGAAAAAAATGAGACAAGATTAGGACAATTCTGGGACAAAATTAAGACCATGATGGAGGAATAATATGGCACAATATATCTATGGAAAGAATATGGTCATGCAACGTCTGAATTCAGGCAAATCCGTGGGGAAACTGTTTCTTCTGGAAGGAATGAAAGATCAGAATCTGATACAAGCTGCCAAAAAAGCAAACTGTAAAGTCGAGTGGCTGAATCGAAAAAAACTGGATGCAATGGCAGAAGGTGGAAGACATCAGGGCGTGATTGCGGAAATTGAAGAATATCGAACTTATTCTCTTCAGGAAATTCTGGATAAGATTCCATATGGCAAGCTGCCGCTTCTGGTGATGCTGGACCAGCTTGAAGACCCTCATAATCTGGGGGCAATTTTAAGAACCTGCGATGCAGTAGGTGCAGATGGTGTCATTATCAAAAAGAACAACTCAGTAAAACTTGGACCTACTGTTGCGAAAGTATCAACAGGTGCAATTGAAACCATTCCTGTGCATGAAGCAGTCAATCTGACTCAGACACTTGAAACCTTGAAAGAAAAAGGGTTCTGGGTTTATGGCACAGATGCACGTCATGCGGTGGATTATCGTGCACCAAAGTATGATACTCCTGTTGTTCTGGTGATTGGTTCTGAAGGCAAGGGTATTTCTCGTCTAGTGCTTGAACACTGCGATCAGAAGATTATGCTTCCAATGCATGGAAGTGTAACTTCACTGAATGCATCTGTTGCAACAGCAATCTGTCTTTATGAGATTTTAAGCAAACGCAACCCACTCTGACAATTCTTTTCCATTGGGAAGGGGATGCAGAATGAAAGACAACTTATATTCAATGAACGACTATGAATTGTTGTATATGGTGCGTACGAAAGATGCAAATGCATTGGAGCTTTTGTTGAAAAAGTACGAGCAATATATGAGCTATCTCATGGTAAAACAATTTGAACCTGATGGAATTACATCAAAAGAGGATCTTCAACAGGAATGCAGAATTCTATTGCTTTCACTTGTTGAGAGTTACCGTGAAGATCAGGGATGCCGATTTCTTACTTATCTAGTCAATGGAGTGCGAAATCGCATTGGTAATCGAAATCGTGTACATCAACGTAGCGCAAAAGGAATTAAGTTTGTGTCACTCGATAGTTGTGTCAATGAAGAAGCAGGTGGCTCTTTGATTGATTTGATTGACCCCAAGAATGCATTTTATCAGCCGGAATATGAGTGGCGTTATGCAGATTTGGTGGAAGTGTTAAGAAATATGCTGATGTCAATGAGTGATAAAGAAAAAATGGTGTGGTCACTGATGAATGAAAAACTGAGTTATGAAGAAGCTGCCAGAATCATGGGGATCACTCGTAAACAGTTTGACAATCTCAGATTAAGATTAAAAAAGAAGATTGTGTTTACAATTATGGGAAAGGACCATTAAAACAATCGAAGGCGGAGAAATCCGCCTTTTCTATTGATATGGATTGACACATGAACTCATGAGAATATAATAATATATGAACAACTGTTCATATATAGAGGTGACTTATGAAAGTAACTTTAAAAATAAAAAAAGTAGATTGTGCAAATTGTGCAGCTAAAATTGAAGATAAAATTAAAAAAATCTCTGGATTATACGAGGTCAACTACAATTTTATGTCGGAAAAACTGACGTTCCATTGTGACAAGGAAATCCTGGATATCGTGTACCCTCAAATTGAGAAAATCGTTCATCTAATTGAACCGGATGCTCAGGTTGAAAGACATGAGCACCATCATCACGAAGAACATTGTAATTGTGTACATGAACATCATCACCATGAAGAACATTGTAATTGTGTACATGAACATCATCACCATGAAGAACATTGTGACTGTGTACATGAACATCATCACCATCATGAAGAACACTGTAACTGTGGACATGAACATCATCACCATGAAGAACATTGTGACTGTGGTCATGAACACCATCACCATGAACACACAGAGCGTCCTGATTTAAAACAGAAGTATTCTTTTGTGATTGAAGGGCTTGATTGTGCAAACTGTGCAGTGAAGGTGGAACGCCATTTGAATCATTCTGATCAATTGTCCGATGTGCAGATTCTGTTTTTTAATAAGACGATTAAACTGAATTCAAGTTTATCGGGGGAACGTTTAAAAAACTATCTTC
>JAZRUQ010000199.1:0-1556 GCA_045652605.1 Erysipelotrichaceae bacterium | reverse complement strand
TTGCCTACCATCACTGTTTTTTCTTTATTTAACTGATACTGATTAATCATTTTCTGATAAAAATTCACATCAGGTTTTTTGATCCCTGCTTCAGATGAGTACATGATTCCGTCAAAATAATCAACAAGTCCTAAAAATTCTATTTCTGCTTCAGTCACCACTTTCTGAGCATTGGTCAAAAGATAGATCTTTTTTCCTGCATGTTTCAATCCTTCCAGCATCTTTTCAACACCTGGATACAGCTTTAGTTTTTTTAAGGAAAGGGCTCGAAACATCAATAGTGTTTCCTTCAACAGATCTTGCTGTGCACAGATTCCTTTTCTTTTATAAAGGATTGAAAATACTGAAAGCAGATCAATTTCAGCATATTCACCTGTTGTTTCCTGAAGGTTTTTTTCCTGATTTTCCACTTCACTGAAATAAGCTTCCTTCAATTCTGCAGGCTGATACTGTGCTTGATGCAGACAGAAGAACCAGGCAAGTTTTCTCCACAAGGTCATTGGCTGCTCATCCGTCCAGATATCCACCAAAGTCCCATACAGGTCAAACACAATGTTTTCATATTCCATAAAGCAACCTCTTTTCTTATCCTATTATATTTTATCGAACAGATTCTAACAATCTTCACTCTTCTCTTCTTTTTCTTTGGAATCTTTTGTCTGATGCGTTATAATAAAACAGTAAAAATTGGAGATTCTATGAACAACACAACAACAAAAAGCATATACAGTTTTGAAACATTCATCTTTTTGATCCTTTTCTTTGGATTGTTTGGAGTTCTGTCTTCTGAGATGGGACTGCCAAATATGATGAACACTTTAATGAATACAGCCTATGCCCTTTTGATGGATACGGTTTTTTACATTATGGCGATTTCTGTCATCGCAGGCGCAATTGGGGGACTCTTTATTGAATTTGGTGTCATTGCACTGTTAAATAAACTGCTTTCTCCTTTGATGAAGCCAATCTTTGGACTTCCTGGTGCTGCAGCCATGGGCATCATGTCAACTTTCCTTTCAGACAATCCAGCAATACTGGCATTGGCTGATGATGTTTCATTTCGACGTTATTTTAAAAAATACCAGCTTCCTGCCCTGACCAATCTTGGCACAGGATTTGGAATGGGACTGATTACTGTCACATTCATGATGGGACTGACTCCAAAGGATAGCGGAACTTTTTTACCTGCTGCTTTAATTGGTTTATTAGGAGCTGCCATTGGGAGTGCTGTCAGTGTACGAATCATGCTGATGTTTACAAAAAAACTGTATGGCACAAAAGAAGAAGCATACGATGGGGAAGATCATAGTGAAATCGTTTCCGACAGACGTGTAATCCATGAAGGGTCTGTTGCAAGCCGAGCTATGAATGCTTTGTTGGATGGTGGAAAACAGGGAGTAACTCTTGGCCTTGAAATTATTCCTGGAGTTCTGATTATCTGCACACTGGTTATGATGCTGACAAACTCAACTGCTAACGGAGCATACACAGGTGCAGCCTACGAAGGAATTGGCCTTTTGCCTTTTCTAGGCACAAAGATCGACTTTATTCTTCAG
>JAZRUQ010000198.1:0-15953 GCA_045652605.1 Erysipelotrichaceae bacterium | reverse complement strand
CTTTAATTGGGAGGGTTAAAGTGCTGAAGTTGCCTGCAGTATCAGTTGCAGTATAAGTAATAAAGTAATCACCTGGAATCTGATTGTTGTAGTCAGTTGTGTAGTTTAAAGTGATTTCTTCTGTGCTATTATCAGTCACGCTGATCAGTTGATAAGGATCAAGTTCAGCATGGATGGAACGCTGCAGTTTATCTTTTCTAGATGTAATTACAGGACTTTCAAGGTCTCTGATATCAAATTCTACAGTTGTTGAGATGATATCTTTAAATAATTTGTTTTCAGAAAGCTGATGATTTGTCTTGATCACAAGCTGCACAGCAGTTCTCTGTTGACCTGCTTTGGATAGATTCAGTGAAGTTGTCTTTAATTCCGATGCTTCATAATTGATATGTCCTGCAAGTTCAGGGTACATGTTATAGTCAATCAATGAATTGATCAATGCTTCTTTTGCATTGGAAACAGAAGAGAAGTCATTGAGATTCATGACAATACGTAAAGGTGATTTTTTCTTTTCAGATGCATAAACGCTATCTGTGTTGATGGTAAAGACCATGGTAAAGATACATAACTGGAGTAGGAATATACTTAGTTTTCTTAGTTTCATAGGTCCTCCTTTCAAAATACAGGGGCTAGTTTAACACGGAATGAAAAAGTTTTCAAATTTTGAAAGCGCTTTTTCATAAAAACATCATATGAAAACGGTCTCATTTTTATGTTTTTGCACTGAAAAAAGGAATTTCTGAATGAAATTCCTTTATTTTCTATTTCTGTTTTTCAGCTCTCTCATTGAGTTGGAACGCTTGATTTTCGACAATTCCTCATAATTTTTAGCCAATTGTTTCTCATATTGACCGCTCATTTCAGGAACATAGAACTGTTCGTTGCGAATACCATTTGGAAGATACTGAATCAATGGCCAAAGCTCAGGTGCACCATAATCATAGCGATCCTGTGGGGCAAGATTGACAGGAGTGTATCTGAGATATTCTGGAATTGGATAAGCATGCTCACGAAGATTGGCTGCAGCAGCATCAATGGCAGCTTCTGCGCTCTTTGATTTAGGTGATAAAGCCAAATCAATGACAGCGTTGGCCAGTGGAATACGTCCTTCAGGAAAACCAACACGCTTTGCGGCATCAATTGCATTGACAGTGCGTGCAACGGCAGCAGGATTGCCCAGGCCAATGTCTTCATACGCTGTGACCAGTAGACGACGTTCAATCGAATCCATGTCGCCAGCTTCAATCAGACGTGCCAGATAGTAAAGGGCAGCGTTGACATCAGAACCACGGATACTTTTCTGAAATGCACTAACCGCATCATAATGACCATCATCACCTGCATCAATCGCAAGGATTGGACGGGCTGAATACTGACGAACCAGATCAGAACTGATGTTTCCATCACAGGCAATAGCACAGATTTCAAGCACATTCAATGCATAGCGCAAATCACCGCCACTGTGTTCTGCAATAATTTTAGCTGCATCATGATCAATCGTCACTGAACCATTTAATCCTTTTTCAGATTCAATGGCACGATCTAAAGCAATGATGATATCATCCGTTGTCAAAGGTTTGATTTCAAACAGATGACAGCGTGAACGAATTGCCGGATTGATTGCGAAATAAGGGTTTGATGTTGTAGCTCCAATCAATGTGATGCTTCCATTTTCAACATGAGGAAGCAGCAGATCCTGCTTGTCTTTGTTTAAACGATGAATTTCATCAATGATCACCACAAGTCCATTGGATAGCTTCGCTTCCTGAAACAGCACTTCAAGATCTTTCTTGTTGCCTGTCACTGCATTGAAAAGACGATATGGCAGATTCAGCTCATTGGCTAAACACATGGCCATTGTCGTTTTACCCGTACCTGGCTGTCCATAAAAAATCATGGAAAAAAGACGTCCTGCATCCAGACATTTTGTGATAACTTTACCTGGTCCTAATAAATGAGACTGTCCCAGAAGGTCTTTTGTCGTTTCTGGACGCATTCTGAATGCCAAAGGCTGCTTCATTCTATCAACTCCTACTGTACAATTTTACCATTTTTCAGGTACAATGAAAATGGTGATATAAATGAAAGTCGTACTGCAAAGAGTAAAACATGCATCAGTAACTATTGATGGTGTTGTGCATGGGAAAATCAATCAAGGATATCTGCTTCTGGTCGGGATTACAGATGGTGATACTGAATCTGAGGCAAAAAAGATTGCGGATAAAGTGGTTGATCTGAGAATCTTTGAAGATGAAAATGGAAAAATGAATCTGGGGATTGAACAAGTTCAGGGCGAGATTCTTTCCATCAGTCAGTTTACGCTGTATGCAGACTGTAAAAAAGGAAGAAGACCAAGCTTTACAAAAGCTGCAAGACCAGAGATTTCAAATCCATTGTATGAAAAGTTTAATGATTTTTTAAGAGATCGCGGCATGCATGTGGAAACTGGAATTTTTGGTGCTGATATGAAAGTAGAACTATTAAATGATGGACCAGTGACCATTGTGCTGGATTCTGCTGAACTTTAAGGAGGTACACAATGGCTGATATTATTTATGGAAGTGAACTGTCCACGAAAATCAAAGGACAGATTGCATCAGAAGTTGAAACGATTGTGGCATCAGGCAGACGTGTGCCGACATTGGCGGTTGTACTGGTGGGAGACAATCCTGCTTCACTGTCGTATGTTAAAGGAAAAGATAAGGCTTGTCATGAAGTGGGCTTTGGATCAAAAATGATCACATTAAAAGAAGAAACAACAGAAGATGAGCTTAGAGCAGTTCTTGAAGAATTAAACAAGGATGAAACAGTAGATGGTATTTTGGTTCAGATGCCATTGCCTAAGCATCTGGATGAAAACAAAGTCATTTTAATGATTGATCCAAACAAAGATGTGGATGGGCTTCATCCAGTCAATGTGGGGAACCTGTATTTAGGGATGGAAGGCTTTGTGCCATGTACACCATTGGGAATCATGGAAATGATCAAAGAAGCCAATGTTTCGCTTGCTGGAAAGAAAGCTGTTGTAATTGGCAGAAGCAAACTGGTAGGCACACCAGTAGCTCGCTTGCTGACAAATGAAAACTGCACAGTAACCATCTGTCACAGTCGTACAAAGGATATTGAAAAGGTATGTGCTGAAGCTGATATTGTGATTGCAGCCATCGGCAAACCAAAGAAAGTAACAAAAGACTGGATCAAAGAAGGAGCTTGTGTTATTGATGTCGGGATCAATCGTGTGGATGGCAAGCTGGTTGGCGATGTTGATTTTGAAGATGTACAGGACACTGCAGGAGTACTTACACCAGTACCAAAGGGTGTAGGTCCTATGACCATTACAATGCTTCTGAAGAATACACTTCAGTCATACAAAAAGAAAGAGGGACTCCATGATTAAAGGATACGGAATGGGCGACATCGTTGAGATGAAGAAAGAACACCCTTGTAAAAAAAGCAAAGAGTGGAAAATCATTCGCATGGGTGCTGATATTAAAATCAAATGTCAGGGATGTGGTGCAGCCATCATGTTTGACAGAACTGAATTTGAACGCAAATGCAAAAAAATCATCAACAAAGCTGAAGAAGAATAACATCGGTCTATGCCGATGTTTTTTTCTTATCAAAAAAATATTAAAAATTTTAAAAAATATTTTAAAAATGTGTTGACAGATATAGGGGGGTCTGTTATTATAATTGAGCGTTGCCTAAATAGCTCAGTCGGTAGAGCATTCGGCTGTTAACCGAACGGTCACAGGTTCGAGTCCTGTTTTAGGCGCCATTTGGCTCGTTGGTGAAGCGGCTTAACACAGCGCCCTTTCACGGCGTCATTCACGGGTTCGAATCCCGTACGAGTCACCATTTCTTGGATCCTTAGCTCAGCTGGCAGAGCAACTGACTCTTAATCAGTGGGTCTAGGGTTCGAATCCCTAAGGATCCACCAGGAAGTTAACTATAGCCCGTAAACATCAAGTTTGCGGGTTTTTTTGTGCTATAATCTCTATATAAAGCGAGGTGTTTGCGGTGCTGAAAGAAATTGAAGAATTAAGAAAACATTGTAAACGAATTGTGACAGGAACTAATTTGTTGTGTGTGTTTCTTGTTGTGGTGAGTATTATTTTTGATTTGATGTCTACAGGTCCACATCGTTATTCATTCTATCCGATTATCATTGTTGTTGCATTTGTGGTGGCAACGAATACAAGTTCTCGTCAGTCTGCAATTTATGTCGATGAATTCAGAAATGCATTCTTGAATCAGCTGTTTGATAAAAGAATCAATCTTTCTTTTGTTGGGTATGGCAAAGGGATTGATCGTTATGATATGAAAGAGTGGGGTGTCATTGAAGGGGCAGATCATTGTTTTACACGTGATTTGATTGAAGGGAACTGTCTGGGTACAGATTTTAGAATGTCATTTGTTCAGGCTTCAAAGGATCATGAGATTTATGGCCAGAATATGGCTCTTCCACAGCAGATTCAGATCTTCAGTGGCTGCTATCTGATGGTGAAAATGCAGGCTCCAGTAAAAGGCAGAGTGTATGTATCTTCTGATTCTCTTGAAGTGTTGCGTTTAGAAGAAAAGACATTTGAATCGGTGTTTAAGGTTCGTTGTGAAAATTGTGATGCTGCAGAAGTCTTGTCGGATGCGATGAAAGAGAAAATGCTGAAGATTTGTTTAAAACATCCGAGCGTGTTTTTTGGAATCATGGATGGCTGGCTGCATATGGCAATTCCGGGTTATACTTCTTTAGCAGCACCAAGTTTATCATCTGAGGTAAATCCGGCATTGATTGAACGTATGGAAAAGCAGTTTAGAGAATTGAATGATTTGATTTTATGGGCGTGTGAAGGTGAGTAAATGCTGAAAGAAATTGAAAAATTAAGGAAACAGAGCAACAGGAAAATCCATGGTTTGCTTTTGCTTTGGGTGTTGATTACGGTTGCACTTGTGATTTATGAGTTTGGCTATGTGGGTTTAACACAATATAGAGGCAGTACAGCTGCATTCGTTTCAGCAAGCGTATTGTTTCTTGTAGCTTTGTACAGCCGTAAACAGACATCTGTGTATGTGAATAAATTTTATGAGCTGTTTTTGAATCATTTGTTTGATGAAAGAATTCATCTGACATCGATGGAATACGGCGGAAAACATGAGGCTAATGATTTTCAGAATATAGGGCTGATTGAAGATGCTGAATCCATGGACTATCAGGATTTGATGGAAGGGATCTGTCATGACAAAGAGTTTAAGGTGATGTTTGTCTCAGCGTATAATAATCAAAAGATTTATGTGCGTGGACATGCCCCTAAAAAAATTCAGATTTTTTCAGGTTCATATCTGATGGTCAAATTGAATGAATCGCAAAAAGGAAAAGTATTTGTGTCTTATCAGCCTGAAGAGATATTGGCATCAAATAAAAAAACATTTGAGTCAATGTTTAAAGCTCGTTGTGAGGGTTGTGAAGTCTTGGAAGTGATGACAGATGAGCTGAAGGATAAAATCATGAAGATTCATTCAAAACATTTCAATGCTTCTTTTGGTATCGTGGATGGCTGGCTGCATGTTGCGATTTCGGGTTATAAACTGATGTCAGTACCTGATATATCTTCAAAGGTAAGTCCTGTGTTGATTGAACGTATGGAAAAACGAATGAAAGAAATCAGCGAATTGATTGTTTTGTCATGTGAATAAGTGTCGTTAAGACACTTTTTTCTTTTTTTTAGAAATGTGAAACAATCTTCACATTTTGTTTATTGTTTCTGGAAAATGGAAGTGCTAAAATCGTTACGAAAATGGAGATTTACTATGAAAAAGATGATGAAATTACTGATTGTGCTTTTGATGGTGCTGGGAATGGGGTTTCCTGTATCGGCAGAAAGTGACAATGAAGAAGTAACAATTTTATTTACACATGACATGCATTCTCATTTCCTTCCTTCTGAAGATGCTGATGGGAATGAAGTGGGTGGTTTTGCAAGATTGATGAGTGCGATTAAGACTCAGCGTGAAATTGATCCAGATGCGATTTTAGTGGATGGCGGAGATTTCTCAATGGGTTCTTTGTTTCAGTCTGCTTATGCAACATCTGCGCTTGAATTGAGAATGCTGGGTGCAATGGGATATGATGCAACCGTCTTTGGGAATCATGAGTTTGATTATCTGCCTGAGGGGTTGGCTTCCATGCTGAAGGCGGCAAAACAGAGTGGTGAGAGACTTCCTGCCATTGTGAATGCGAATTATCTTCCTGATGAAGCGGGGGATGAACATTATGATGAAACCGATGCACTTCTTAAATCAGCATTTGATGATTATGGTGTAAAAGAATACATGTTGCTTGAAAGAGGAGGCCATGTCTATGCTTTGTTTGGTCTGACTGGCTTTGACTCTGATGACTGTGCTCCTAATTCTGGATTGACATTGCATGATCCTGTTGAAACAGCACAGAAAACTGTGGATAATGCGATTGAAGAGTGCTTGGGTGTGTATGGCGTTGATCCGATTGTTGTAGCACTTTCTCACAGTGGTACATCAAATGGTGAGGGTGAAGATGTAGATCTTGCAAAAGCAGTAACAGGCATCGATGTGATTGTTTCAGGTCATTCACATACAACACTGCATGAACCGATTGTCGACAATGATACCATCATTGTTTCTGCAGGGCGTTATGGACAGAAATTGGGCGTTTTGAAGCTTGAAGTGAAGGATGCAGAAGTTGTTTTGAAAGATTATGAATTGGTTGAAATCAATGAATCAATCAAAGAGGACGCCGAAATTGCGGTTCTGGTTGAAAAGTATAAGAATGAAGTAGAAGAGAATTATCTTTCGAAGTATGGCATGACATTTGATCAGGTACTTTTGAATAATGAGATTGAATTTGAAACGGTCTCGCAAGTCAAAGGGTCGCAGCATGAATCAACACTGGGGAATCTGTTTTCTGATGCCTATAAGTGGATGATTGAAGAAGTGACAGAAGAAACTGTTGATGTTGCGGTCACTGCCAATGGGGTTATTCGTGATACGATTCAGCTTGGTGAGTTGAGTGTATCTGATGTCTTCAATGCTGCATCTTTAGGTGTAGGTACAGAAGGTGAACTGATTCTGATTTATCTGACAGGAAAAGATTTGAAGACTGTGCTTGAAATTGATGCTTCTGTCTATCCTTTGATGAGTTCTGCAGGTCTTTATTCATCCGGTGTGGAATATTCCTATAATCTGAATCGCATGTTCTTCAATCGAGTGGATTATGCCATGTTGAGAAGAAATGATGGTTCACTTGAAGAAATCGAAGATGATAAAATGTACAAAGTTGTGGCGGGTATGTATGCAGGTCAGATGCTGGGTTCTGTCAAGGAAAAGTCATTTGGACTGTTGTCAGTTACACCACGTGATAAAGATGGCAATCCAATTGCATCGGATGAAATGGTGAATTATGTTGTGAAGGATGCCAATGGAAATCCAGTGAAAGAATGGTATGCGATTTCATCTTATCTTTTAGAAATGAATGGACAGATGGATGAGGCGTATGCTTCACCGGATGGCCGTAAAGTGGTGTATAGAAGCTGGAATCCAGTCTCTTTATTGAAGAATGCCAATGGGTTTACGTATGCATTGCTGGGGATTGTTGCTTTTGTAGCACTTGTAATCGGACTTATGATTTCTGGTATTAAAAAAGTTTTAAGAAAGAAGAAATAGAACTGCTGAAAATGCAGTTCTTTTTTCTTGTGCAGTGAATTTGTGCTATAGTGATAAAAAGAAAGTGTTAAAATCATTATGGATATTTTAGGGGTTGTTTGGGATCTTCTTATGTGGGGGATTGGGATTTTTTGTAGTGCAGTTGGTTTGGGCGTAGGAATTCTTGCGTCTTATGTGATTTACGGCGCTGCAAATTATATAGGACGTACTATAAGTCTGAATTTGAATCGCTCTCTCGTAGATTTTTTATTAAGGACAATTCTGTTTGTAGTATCCTTTGTTTTTTGTCTGATTGTAAGGGTTCCTTTAAAAGAAGTGTTTGGTGCATTTCTTACTTATGGTAATTTTGATGAATTGTATCTCCAGTTCCTTTTAGGAGAACATCTGTTTATCGTAAACGATACAATCTCCATGATTTGGAATCAGCTGATGATGACATTTATCTTCTTTCTTCCATACTTTTTTATGACAGAAGCTATCAATCTCATCAAGTTTGTGCTGTGTGATCCGCAAGAAGATGTAGGGTATAGTTTCATTTCTTTCGTACCAGAATTGATGACTTTGTTTGCGGCGAATGTTTTTGTGCTTTATTGTGGAAATGGGTTGGCTTACCGTCTGCTGGAGTTTATTCAGATCATTGATATTCGCTTTGGTTTATTGCGTATGTTGTTTAATATGCTGCTTTTCTGTTTCTACTTTTATCGCGTAGTGTGCGACTTTTTTGGCTCAGATATTTTCTTGACGATGATTGGTGCTGTTGTTGCAACTTCGCTGATGGGAGTGCCTTTAACAGGTAGCACACACACTATTCTTCTGATTCTCTGTTATGTGATTGGATATATTTCTAAAGCAGCACGCAGTGCAGTTGTGGCTGCGTTTTCAGGGATTAATTCAGCAGGAATTGTGGATGTATATCATATCATCTATGGGATTGTTTCAATTTTGATATCGACAGGAATTTTTGCCTTAGTGATTAAACTTGTTGCGGCATAAAGAAATGGGGGATTCTGATGAAAAGAATAGATTTACATATACATACCAACATTAGTGCGGATGGGACTTATTCACCAGCTGAGATAATAGAAAATGCGAAAAGTCAGAACATGGATATGATCGCAATAGCGGATCATAATTCTGTACGTGCAGTCAAAGATGCGATTCGATTGGGAAATGAAAAAGGAATCTGTGTGATTCCTGGTATAGAAATTGATTGTGTTTTTGAAGGGGTTAATTTCCATTTGGCGGGTTATGGCATTGATGTGGATGATGAGCGTTATCAGAGACTTGAAGCATATTATCATAATCAGAATGTTGAAATCACATGGAAAGGGACATATGCATTTCTGAAGGGAATGAATCTCGAACTGGATGATGAGGTGCTGCATTCCATTGCAGTGCAGGGGTTGATCGTACCTGAAGATCTTGCGGATTATTTGCTGAGTCATCATGAATTTGATCATTTATCCTGGCTGAAACCTTATCGCGAGGGTGGACTGAGAAGTACCAATCCAAACCTGAATTTCTATTGGGATTATTTCTCTCAGGGGAAAATAGGATATATCAAAGTGGAGAAGAAATCTGCAGAAGAGATGATTGATTTGATTCATCAGACTGGAGGAAAAGCATTTGTTGCTCATCCGGTTGCTAATTTCAAAGGGAAAGATGATGTGTTGAAAAGACTTTTAGAAAAGGTGGATGGCCTTGAAGTTTATAGCACTTATCACACACTGGAAGAAGTACAGAAATATGATGTTCTTGCTGAATCGATGGGGTTGTTGAAGAGTGCAGGAAGTGACTTCCATGGTCATCACAAACCGACGATTATGATTGGTCGTATTCCTGGCCTGGATGAAAAGGCAAGTGAAGAAATCTTGGGGTGGATTGAGGAACAGTTATGAAAAAGTTGATGATATCTGCCTGTTTAATGGGGATAAATTGCCGCTATGATGGCAAAAATACGAAACTTTCATGTTTGGGTGAATTGAAGGAACAGTTTGAATTGATTCCGGTGTGTCCTGAAACACTGGCAGGATTGCCTTGTCCTCGTCATCCTTTGGAAATCTCAGGGGATCGTGTTTATAACAATCAAAAAGAAGATATGACAGAAGTTTTTCATCATGGGGCAGATCTTGCGATGCAAGCGTGGAAAGAGGCAGGATGTCCTGCTGTGCTTCTGCAGTCCAGAAGTCCAAGCTGTGGCAAGGGTCTGATTTATGATGGTTCTTTTACTGGAAAGAAAATACCAGGCAATGGTGTGTTTGCTCAGAAATTGCTGGATGCAGATGCTGAGGTGTACAATGAGCTTGAACTGGATAAAATAAAAGCTTAGGCTTTTTTGCCTAAGCTGAAAAAACATTTGTCAATGTGACAATAACCGCCTGGATTTTTATCCAGGTATTTTTGATGGTATTCTTCTGCAGGGTAGAAACATTTCAGTGGTTCGATTTCAACCACAATTTTATCAGTGTACAGTTTCTGTACCTCACTGGTTACGGATAGGATGATTTCTTTGTCCTGTTCATCTTCGTAATAGATTCCTGTACGGTAAGATGTTCCTTCATCTTCACCTTGTTTATTTAATGAGGTTGGATCAATGACCTGATAAAAGTAATTCAGAATCTCTTTTAAGGAAATGATTTCTTCGTTATAAACGATACGGCAGACTTCTGTATGTCCTGTTTTCTGTGCTTTGACATCGGGATAAACAGGATTGTGGACAAATCCATTGGCATAACCAACTGTTGTTTCTGTGATGCCTTCAAACTGATCGTAATATTTCTGGATGCCCCAGAAGCATCCGCCTGCAAGTGTAATGATTTTCATAGTTGTACTTCCTTTTGATTAATGGTAAATCAGAAATGTCTTTTTGACAAGAATAAGGTGATTATAAGTGCATATGCTGTAACAGGAGGAGCATATGAAACTACAAATCATCAATTGTCTTGATCTGCAGTATCCCTATCAGGTCATGCGTATAGTGAAAAAGACAAGTTCATGTGAACTTGTTTATGATGTGAAGGACAAGTATATCTTGAATGATGCCGATGTTATGATTGTGATTTCTGATTGTCATGAACAACATCAATCATGGCTTCAATCGATGGGTCTGGATGATAGAAAGGTCATCTGGTTTACAGATAAGCCGATTGCTGACAGAGTGTGCTGGGTTATGTTGAATGCATTTGAGAAGGAATTTGATTTTGATAAGTTTGTGCAGTATTTGTTTTGTGTGATCAATCGAAATCCACAGGTGAATTTGATGAAATCCATGGAGTTTCAGATGATGAGAGTATCAAAAGAGGCAACATTAAGCGAATGTGTTTTGAAGGCAATGAAAAAAACAAGAAAAAAAGAAGATGTACAACTATATGTGTTTATTAAAGATAAAGTAAAGCGTCTATTGGAAGAAGATAAGAAGAATCTTCCTGTTGAACAGTTCTGGATAAAAGGAATTGCGCAGGAAGTGGATGTCATAACGTGCATGAAAAAAAGCTGGATTAAATTTTAACCCAGCTTTTTTTTCTGTGTGTGTTACGCTTTTACAACGTTTGCAGCCTGTGGGCCGCGGTCGCTTTCAACGATTTCGAAAGTTACAGCCTGACCTTCGTCAAGAGTCTTGTATCCTTCACACTGAATCGCAGAGAAATGTACGAATACATCTTTACCTTCAGAAGAAGTGATGAATCCATACCCCTTTTCTGCGTTGAACCATTTAACTTTACCTGTGTTCATATTCTGTTTATACCTCCACACATTCAATATCCCAGAATATTTAAAAAAAGGTCACATCATGAATTGTGCGCGTACAATTGTACAAATGAGAAACCTTTGAAACATATCTGAAATACTTAAGAATGATAACATCTTTAGTGGAAGATGTCAATTGTGGCAGAGTGAAAGGCGTGACCTCTCTTTTCTTTTGTGTGAAAATCAAGTACAATATAAAAAATAATAAGCGAGGAAAACTTATGGAATCGTTTGAATTGAAAATAGAATCAAAAAGAGGAACAGAAATACCATGTACAGTGGTTTTGCCGGATAAGGGAGGTAAACTTCCTTTGGTGCTGATGGCACATGGTTTCTGTGCAACACGCCATGAAAATGGAACATTCACCATGCTGGCTGAAAAGCTGGCTGAGGCAGGGATTGCATCGATTCGCGGTGATTTTCCAGGATGCAATGAGTCTACAGAAAGTCATGAATTCAACAACCTTGAAAACAACATGGATAATTTAGATTCACTTCTTTCATATATGAAGGAATATTGTGATATTGATGAATTCCGTGTCGGTATGGTTGGCTACAGCATGGGCGGCAAAGTTGTGCTGCATTATACAAAGCGTCATCCTGAAATCGGTGTTATGGGACTTTGGGCGCCGGCTGCCATGAATGGACTTGAAACAGGTTCTGACAGTGATTTAGGGGATCCTGTCAAGACAAGTGCATGGTATGAAACTGCACAGCGTGAGGGAGTCTATCTGTATCACAACAGTTTTGA
Organism: Erysipelotrichaceae bacterium; assembly: GCA_045652605.1. Taxonomy (GTDB): domain Bacteria; phylum Bacillota_I; class Bacilli_A; order Erysipelotrichales; family Erysipelotrichaceae; genus RGIG1896. The sequence goes on along the minus strand of JAZRUQ010000198.1, from coordinate 3,763 downwards.
TGAAAGAATTCTTCCATTAGGAAAAGATTTCTTTGAACAGGTGATCAATTCAAAAGCTCAGGATTATTTCAGTTCTTTTGATGGTCATGTGATTTTAGTGAATGGTGATGAAGATCAGATTATTCCGGCTTCACTGCTTCAAAAGGTGGCAGATTGTGCTCATCCAGATGCAGATTTTGTGCATCATGTGGTGAAAGGGGCAAATCATGGATTTGGGGCATGGACAAATGAACCTCATCAGATGGAAGAGCTGGTCAATGTGACTGCAGATTTTATCATTCGAAACATTTAGCTTTTAAGGGGAAAAGGGTATGGATTTGTTGAAAGACAGAATTTTAAGAGATGGTATTGTCAAATCAGGCAATGTACTGAAGGTGGATTCTTTTTTGAATCATCAGATTGATATTCGTCTGATGGACGAAATTGGAAGAGAGTTTTATCGTCGTTTTCAGGATAATCGCATTACAAAGATTATGACAATTGAGGCAAGCGGTATTGCGGTAGCGTGTGCGACAGCACGTTATTTCAGTGTTCCGGTAATCTTTGCAAGAAAGGCAAAGTCAAGCACACTGGATGAGAATGCGTATACGTCAAGAATCAAGTCGTTTACGCACAAAGATACCAATTGGGCCATGGTTTCATCGAATTATCTGGATGAAGAGGATCGCGTGCTGATCATCGATGATTTTCTGGCAGAAGGAAATGCAACACAGGGTCTATTGGAAATCTGTGATTATGCGGGTGCAACGGTTGTTGGTGTTGGAGCAGTCATTGAAAAAGGTTTCCAGAAGGGTGGAAAACTGCTCAGAGAAAACGGAGTTCATGTCGAATCTTTGGCAATTATTGAGTCAATGGGTCCTGATGGGATTAAATTCAGGGATTAAGGTTGCCTTTTCAAAAGGATTCTTTTATAATAAACAACGTAAAAGTGATGAAAAGAAGAGTAGTAAAGTGAATTTTACAGAGAGAAGCTGGTAGGTGCAAAGCTTTATTGAAACTTTATGAACATGGTCTTGGAACTGTCTATCGGATAAGGATAGAACGTCTTTCCGCGTTAAGGATTGAAGTAATAAATAAAGGTGGTACCACGCTATGCGTCCTTGGTAGCACCTTTTCTATTTAAGGAGGAAGTTTATGGAAAATAAGGGTAAGTACTACATTACGACAGCCATTGCCTATTCATCAGGGAAACCTCATATTGGTAATGTCTATGAAATCGTTCTCGCTGATGCAATTGCACGTTATAAGAGAATGACTGGTTATGATGTTCGTTTCCAGACTGGAACAGATGAACATGGTCAGAAAATTGAAGAAAAGGCAAAAGCTGCAGGAAAAACACCTCAGCAGTTTGTGGATGATGCAACTGCAGTGATCAAGGAACAGTTTGACTTGATGAATCTGTCTTATGACAAGTTCATGCGTACAACTGATCCATATCATGAAGCTCAGGTACAGAAGATGTTCAAGAAGCTGTATGATCAGGGTGATATCTACAAATCTGAATATGAAGGTTGGTACTGCACACCTTGTGAATCATTCTATACTGAATCACAGCTGGTGGATGGCAAGTGTCCAGACTGCGGGCGTCCTGTAGAAAAGGCAAAAGAAGAAGCATACTTCTTCCGTATGAGCAACTATGCAGATCGTCTGATGAAGCACATTGAAGAAAATCCTCATTTCATTCAGCCAGAAAGCCGTAAGAATGAAATGGTCAACAACTTCATTAAACCAGGTCTGCAGGATCTGTGTGTATCACGTACTTCATTCAAGTGGGGTATTCCTGTTGATTTTGACCCTAAACATGTTGTGTATGTCTGGATTGATGCATTGACAAACTATATTACTGGTCTGGGATATGATGTGGATGGCAATCATGATGAATTGTTCAATCATTACTGGCCAGCTGATGTTCATCTGATTGGTAAGGACATTCTGCGTTTCCATACAATCTACTGGCCTATCATGTTGATGGCACTGGATGTAGAACTGCCTAAGCAGGTCTTCGGTCATCCATGGCTGCTGGTTGGTGAAGGCAAGATGTCCAAGTCAAAAGGGAATGTTATCTACACAGATGAACTGGTAAAGTATTTCGGTGTAGATGCAGTTCGTTATATCATGCTGCATGAAATGCCATTTGCACAGGATGGTACAGTGACTTATGAACTGATCATTGAACGTATTAATTCAGACCTGGCAAACATTCTGGGTAACCTGGTCAACCGTACAGTATCGATGACAAACAAGTACTTCGGTGGTGCTGTAACAAACCCTGGTGTTGCAGAAGAAGTGGATGCTGAACTGATCGCAATGGCATCCAATTTAAAGAACCGTGTTGAAAAGTGCATGAATGATCTGAAGGTTCAGGATTCATTGGATGAAATCATCGCAGTTCTCAGAAGAAGCAACAAGTACATTGATGAAACAATGCCTTGGGCGCTGGCTAAAGATGAAGCGAAGAAAGACCGTCTGGCAACTGTTTTATACAACCTGCTGGAAAGCATCCGTATCTGTGCGGTGATGCTGAGTGCATACCTGCCTGAAACATCAGAACGCATTCTGAATCAAATTGGCACTGCAAAACGTGATATGGATTCTATTGAAACATTCGGTGCTCTGGAAACAGATATCCATGTTGTAGAAAAGCCAGAAATCCTGTTTGCACGTATCGATGACAAAGAAATGATGGCTCGCATTGAAGCTGATCATGCAAAACCAGTTGTCAAGGTATCAAAATTGCCTGAAATCACAATTGATGATTTCGCTAAGGTAGAAATGGTTGTCGGTCAGGTTGTATCTTGTGAAAAGCATCCAAAGGCTGATAAGCTGCTGGTATCTCAGATTGACATCGGTGGAGAAATCCGTCAGGTTGTTTCAGGTATTGCATCCAACTACAAGCCTGAACAGATGGTAGGCAAAAAGGTTATCGTTGTGATTAACCTGAAACCTGCAAACCTTAGAGGTGTTGAATCTCAGGGTATGATTCTGGCTGGTTCAGATGGCAAGCTGATTGAAGTTCTTGAAGTTGAAAAACTGAACCCAGGTGTATCTGTACACTAATGAAACAAAGATCGTATCTTAAGATACGGTCTTTTTTGATGGAAAGAGGGTATCTTGTATTTCAATAAAAATCGAATATACTATAGGTGAAGGGTTGTTTCGGCTACCCGTCATGCGTTATCTCTTTTTAGAGAAACGGCGGACAGATAAAGGTCGGTTTTGCATGTTAGGCGTGTCGACCTTTTTTCTTTTGTTTCCTATAATCAAAATCAAGAGTGTGATGATTTCACAAAGTACAGTGATGACATCACAAATGTCTGAAAGTGAAAAAGAAGACAGAAGTTCTATGGTTATTGTGATCATAGAAAGCCCTCCTTTCATTATGTCGTATGCATAAGTCCAGACGGGCAAGCTTCAACAGGTCCCTTCACTTCTATGTTTCACTGGAAAATGAAAAAACCTCATTTGAAAATCATGAAAATGAGGGACGCTTGTAATTTGTGTTGGATAGATTATACTATAGGTGAAGGGTTGTTTCGGCTACCCGTCATGCGTTATCTCTTGCTAGAGATACGGTGGACAGATAAAGGTCGGTTTTGCGTGTGAGGCTTTTCGACCTTTTTTCTTTTGTTTCCTATAATCAAAATCAAGAGAGTAATAATCTCACAAAGTACAGTGATGATATCACATAAATCTGAAAGTGAAAAAGAAGACAGAAGTTCTATGGATATTGTGATCATAGAAAGCCCCCCTTTCATTATGTCGT
>JAZRUQ010000197.1:0-10180 GCA_045652605.1 Erysipelotrichaceae bacterium | reverse complement strand
CGTTTCTGTTGGGGAAACTGGTTTTTAATGCAATGGAATATCTTTATGCAGGACAGAATGTAGTTTGGATACTTTTGAAAAGCATTGATCCAATCGATGTGCTGATGGTATCAGCTGCACTGATTATTCTGTTTCAGGACAGTGATCATGTCTATTGTGCCTCGATGAAACTCTTTACGGTTGTGCTTATCGTTGCAGGAATTCTGTTTCTGATCTGTTATGGATGGTTTATTTTAGTGGCATCCATGCAGTTGACAACAGAAGCAGGGTTTGACATCCTGAGAGCAGCTGGAGAAATAGGACGTTTTTCTGGAATCATTTTGATGGTTGTCTGTCTTTTGATGAATGCTGCATTGTGGTTTATGAAAGAAGAAAAGGTCGGAAATTAGTTTCCGACCTTTGTTTTAGAACTCTTTCAGTTCGCTGAATTTTGTAGATGGATCTCCGTCATTTTTAGAGCGGATGTACTGCTTGCCATCTCTGCCTGTAAAAAGCATTGCATTTTCAATTTTGCCTGCTTCTACAGCTTCAACAGCCATTTCATAGTCATAGACCTTACCAGAGTCTGACTTGAACTGATGCAGACTGCCATCCTTGTTTTTTCTGACAGCTACAAAACGTTCCATCTGATTTGACTTTTCTTTACGAGCCATTTTTATCGCCTCCTGATACTAGTGTTGGATAAGATCAAGCAGTTATGCAGAAAATCATTGTTAAAATTTACCGAAGCAGGAGAAAAAATATCATCTTGTTTGAACTGTGGGTTCAAATTGTTTATAATAGTTACGAGGTGACTGAAATGATAGAGAATATCAATGACTTTCTTTCAATAGCGACGTTGTCTTTTTTTCTGTTTTTGATGGCTTATGGTCTTCTGCAGAGCATCAACAGAAAACGAGTACGCAAGCATATTGAAGAAGAATATTATTACTATCAGGACAGTGAAGACCTGGATGATGACGAATAAATGGAGGAAATATCATGTTTTTACAGAAAATTGAGTCAACAAAAGCACCAAAGGCAATTGGACCTTACAGTCCAGGAGTGAAGCTGGGAGATTTTGTTTATCTTTCAGGAATGCTTCCAGTAGATCCAGATACAGGGGCAATGCCTGAAACAATCGAAGAACAGACTGCTCAGGTTATGAAGAATATTCAAGGACTTCTGTCTGATCAGGGACTGGAATTGCGCCATGTTGTAAAGACAACAGTGTTTGTAACAGATCTGGGTGAATTCTCAAAGATGAATGAAGTGTATGCTTCATATTTTGATGCACGTTATCCATATCCTGCACGTTCATGTGTACAGGTTGCTGCACTGCCAAAAGGTGCTAAGCTTGAAATTGAATGTCTTGTATTGGATACATTGGCATATGAACGCCAAATGCATCAGGGATGCTCTGGGTGTGGAGGATCTTCAGGGTGTGGTTCTGAATGCTGTGAAGGAGATTGCGGTTGCTCTGAGTAGACCAGCCGCTCTTTTTCTTTGAGGAGGGGTATTGTGAAACTAATACAGGGGATTGACTTTTTTTATTATGATCAAATCAGAGGATTGGTAATTTTAGAACATGAAGGTTTTTTGCTTGGTGCTCAGCAATCTTCTGAAGGGTTGCTTTCGTTGTTGTGTGAGGCAAACGGAAGAACTGTAATTGGATCGATGGAACTGTTTGCGAAAGTAAATCAGGCTCATCAGAAATTGGCTGTACTGGTCAGTCCATCACAAAAGGAAATCTATTTTCCTACTCATGCTTCAAATAATAAAGAATGTATCTGGGTTAATTATGGCAGGATTCATCGCATTGAAGTTTATCAGAAAAATCAATGTCTGATTCATTTTAAAAGCGGTACACAGCTTGTGGTGTCCTGTTCGGTTCGTGTTGTTTCTAAACAAATGAAGCGATGTGCGAAGTTGCTGGATTCACTTTGCAATCCATATGAACAGATTAATGTACTGTTTTCAAAGGTTTAGGTGAATGTTATGGAATACATGATTTTAGTTCTGATTGGATTGTGTGTCTTGCTGCTTGTAGTGATGATTGTTGTGATGTTTGTCAATAAAGCTGGGACTGAATCTTCAATCCGCGCATTAATGAGAGAGTCAGAACATGAAAAACGCAGGGAAATGGATGAAATGAAAAATCAGATTCAGGATGATATGAATGAACTGAAAGATCGTATGAATCGTGATCTGATCATGTTTCAGAATTCTGTAATTCATTCTGTAAGGGAAGACATGACGTTGATGAATGAGTCATCTGCTCGACGATTGAATCGTATTGAACTGGCTGTTTCAGAATCTTTGCTGAAAGGATTTGAGAAGACCAATGAATCCTTTGTGGTGATGAGTGAACAGATTGCGCGTATTGATGAAACACAACGTAATCTTCAGCAGCTTTCACAGAACATAATTTCGCTTGAAAACATTCTGACAGATAAAAAAACACGAGGTACATTTGGTGAAATTCAACTGTATTCATTGTTGGAAAATGTATTTGGTACAGATGGTCAGCACTATCGCAAGCAGGTGAAACTTTCTAATGGCTGTATTGCAGACTGTGTGCTTTTAGCACCATCGCCTTTGAATCATCTAGTGGTTGATTCCAAGTTTCCGCTTGAAAACTACAATCGAATGATGGATGCTGTTCCATCTTCTGAACAATACAGAAAAACATCACAGGATTTCAGAAAAGATGTTAAAAATCATATTCGAGCCATTGCCGATAAATATCTGATTCCTGCAGAAACAGCAGAATTTGCCTGCATGTTTATTCCTGCAGAGGCAGTGTTTACTCAGATTGTTTCTCAGTTTGATGATCTTGTGCAGTATTCTTATCAATGTAAAGTTTATCTTGTTTCTCCAACGACCATGATGGCTTATCTCAATGCAATCAAGGCATTTTATCTGAATCAGGAACGTTCTTTAAAGGTTGAGGAAATTCAAAGCGAAGTCATGAAATTATCCAAAGAATTTGAAAGATTTGTACAGCGCTGGCAGATTGTGACAAAAGATTTCGATAAGCTGCATGGAGATATGAAAAACATAGATATCACTGCAGACAAAATCATTCGCCGTTTTCAGCAGATCGAAGCTGTGGAGTTTGGACATAGCGACAGTACAAATGAACAGAACGACTTGTAACATATTCTGAAAGTGATATGATAGAATTTAGAAGAAATAGGGGATGTATTGTATGACTTTAACAAAAAAAGATGCGAAAGCCATCATTATGGTTATTGTATCTGCGATGTTTTATGCATTTGCGATGAAAGCTTTTGTCAATGCAGGGAATTTGTTTCCTGCGGGTTTTGCGGGGATCTCCACATTGATTTCCCGTTCACTTTCAACATATGCCAATATTGAAATTCCATTTGGTGTACTTTACTTTCTTTTGAATGTAGGACCAACCATTATGGTGTATCATTATGTTGGAAAACGCTTTACGATTTATTCAGTGCTTCAGTATACACTGACTTCAGTCTTTACTGAAATTCTGCCGGTATTTCCATTGACTGATGATCTGCTTCTGATTGCGGTGTTTGGAGGTATTGTTGGAGGATTTGCAGTTTCTGTTGCTTTGATGGCAGATGCAAGTACAGGTGGTATGGACTTTATTGCAATTTTTTTCTCCAATCGTTTCAACAAGGAAACATGGAGTTATGTCATGATGGTTAATGCTGCGATTTTAGTTGTTGCTGGTCTTTTGTTTTCATGGGAACAGTCGCTCTATTCCATTATTTATCAGTTTTGTTCCAATCAGACAGTTAAAACACTGCACAAGCGTTATAAACTGAAATCCTTGTTTATTGTAACGACAGAACCTGAAAAAGTGTCTGAGGCTGTATTCAAGACTTGTCGTCATGGAATTACAAAATTAAATGCAGAAGGAATGTATTCACGAGAAGAAAAGAGTCTGCTGTATATGACAGCAAATGATTATCAGGTCAGCGATATTGTAAAAAGCATTAAGCAGGCTGATTCTAAAGTATTTATTACAATTATGAAATCCGATCAGATTGTCGGTAATTATTATCAGGTACCATTTGATTAAGGAAGAGATTTCTTCCTTTTTCTTTTATTGGAGGTTTTTTATGCAGATTAGAAAAGCACAGCACGCTGATGTACAGCAGATGATGTACATTGTGAAACAGGCACAGCATGATTTAAAAGAGATGAATGTAGATCAGTGGCAAAACGGATATCCGAATGAGACTGTTTTGCATCAGGACATCGATTTGAATAAAGCTTATGTTGCTGAAAAAAATCATATCTTAGGGTTGATGGTCATTTCATACAATGATGAGACAACGTATGACCCTTTGACAACCTGGGTTAAAAGCTCATATATGGTCATTCATCGTTTTGCCGTACAGAAAGAAGTGCAGCGTACAGGTGTTGCTTCTTATATGATTCATCAGGCATCAATGATGGCAAAAGAGCTGCAGATGGAATCCATCCGCATTGATACACATGAAAAAAACGTCAGAATGCGACGTTTTCTTGAAAAGTTAGGTTTTGAGGAAAGAGGAATCATCTATCTGAAAGATGGAAATCCTCGTGTTGCATACGAACTTATTCTGATTTAAGAGTGTAGACGACAATTTCTGCATCAGCCAGAAAACGGATATCCGCTTTGGTTGTGCCACATCCATTGGTGATATCCAGAAGCATGCCATCCAGTTTGTGTGAACCGCGATAGTATTCTTCTGCACCAACTGGACGATACATCGCACCAATCAGAGGAAGGTAAATCTGTCCTCCATGGCCATGACCTGCCAGAAACAAGTCTGCTTTGGAGGTTGAAAGTTCAAGAGCTGTATCTGGCGTATGACACAGAACAATTGTATAATCTTCATTCTTTACTGTCTCAAATGGTGTTTCTGTATCAGGATGACCTAACAGTCCACTTTCCAGACCACACAGTGTGATATAACCGCTGTTTCCATTGCGAATTCTCAGTGTTTTGTTAGAGAGAACTTCAAAACCAGCATCATACAGTGTTTTTTCAACCATGATGGCTGTTGATACAGATTCCAGATCGTGATTACCTAAAACAGCGAATTTTCCTTTGTCTGCCTCAATTTCACCTAGCAGTTTGGATACAATGCTGATTTCAATGTCACCTGGCATTTTATTGGCAGGATGATCAAACAAATCGCCTCCAAACAGTACAGCATCTGGATTTTCATTGTTGATAGTATCAATGATGTTCTGAAGTCTTGTCTCATCGACAAATGCATTGTAATGTACATCAGAAAAGAACACAATTTTGAATTCATCCATGGAAATTGGAATCTTTTCAGATTCCAGAGTTTCATGTCTTATATTGATTTTAACAGGGGCAATCATCAATGCATGCACAACCCCTAATAAAAGAACTAATAATACGCTGATCACAATGATCAGTATTTTTTTTGTTTTGTTCATGAGTATCACCTGAATCACATTGTATCATAAATTGTCATGTTTAAGATATGAAAAGTTGGAGAAGATGTAGAAGGGTGATGGTATGTTAAAAAAGCGATACTGGATGATTCTGTTTCTTACGGTCTATGCTTTTGGGGCATTATCGACAACTCAGACGATTCCTTTTTTAAAAGAACTTGGTTTCGGTTCTGTTCAGCAGGGTTTTGTCCTTGCTTCGATTGCCCTGTTTACAATTTTCATGCAGATATTCTTTGGTATTCTTTCTGATAGAACAGGGAAGATGAAGCCCTTCTTTTTTGTGGTGTTTTGTGCAGCTGCAGGATTAAGTGGATGGATGTATTTTTCTAAACAGAATTCATTCTGGCTGATGTTTCTTTCTGTTGGTTTTATTGGTGGAGCATGTCGTACATATCAGAGTATGCTGGACACTTGGTCACTACAGATTGATGATCAGAAAGATAAATTTGAAAAAAACAAGGCAATAGGTTCTGTTGGGTGGGCATTGGGTGCATGGGCGGGTGCAATTATCTGCAGTTTGTTGAACTTTACTGTGCTTGCAGTTGTTTGTTCAATTGTTTCTGTCATCATTGTCGGCATACTGATTCAGATACAGGATGGTCAAAGAGAAGCAACAATGAAATGGTCTCAGTTAAGTGAGCTGCTTCACAATAAACAATATGTTCTTCTGGTTTTGATTATGCTTGTGCTGTTTGCGATGGGCTGTGCTGATATTTATCTTGTGGTAGATAAAATCATTGCACTGGGTGGAACAAGTTTTCATATTGGATTGAAGTGGGGAATTCAGTCTTTGGCGGAAGCTCCTGTTTTTCTGATCTCAGATCGTCTGTTAAAACGTTTTAATGCGATTTCTTTGCTTGTTTTTTCTACAATCATGTTTGGTGTCCGATTTCTTGTTTACAGCTTCACACAGAGTGTATGGCTTTTGGTTTTTGAGTCATTGTTTCAGTGTGTTACTTTTCCTATCGCAGTTTATTGTACTAAAATTGGTATAGATCAATGTATATCAAATGAAATCAAGTCAACTGGGCAGCTTGCTGGTGCTAGTGTATACATGGGAATCTCTCTTTTGATTATGCCTGTTTTGACACAAGTATTATCTGATGCGTTTTCACAGGATTTTGCATTGCGTATCGTTGCATCTTTTTCTTTGATTGCACTGACTTTGACAGGGGTGTACAGAAAAAATATCTCATGATATGATGTCCTCAATGAGGTGATTGTATGAAACTGATGATTGATCTTGATGGCACAATGTACCATGGAACGAAAATCATTGAGAGTGCGCATGAGTTCATGAAAGAGGCACAACGCAGAAACATTGATGTGCTGTTTCTGACCAACAATGCCACCAGAACTCAGATACAGGCAGCAGAGCACATGCTGAAAATGGGATATGAAAATATTCGTCCGGAACAGTTTTATACCTCTGCTATGGCGGCTGCAGATGAAGTAAAACGATTGTCTGATAAACGTCGTGCTTATATGATAGGTGAATTGGGATTAAAGGAAGCTTTAATTCAAAATGGATTTGTACTGGTTGATCATGATGCAGATTTTGTGTTTGTTGGACTTGATCGAAATGCAACGTATCGTGACTATTCATTGGCATTGCGTCAGCTTCATCAAGGTGCTGTTCTTGTAGGAACCAATTCAGATACAGTTCTGTTGTCTGAAGAAGGTGTGAATGTAGGGAATGGTTCCATTGTCCATATGCTTGAAACTTGCAGTGGACAGACCAGCATGCAGATTGGCAAACCTTCATCTGTTATTTTAGATTGTGCATTGCGTTATACAGGATGGTCAAAAGAAGAAGTTCTGATTGTAGGAGACAATTTATATACTGATATTCTTTGTGGTATCCAGGCAGGGGTAAAAAGTGCATTAGTCCTCACTGGTATTTCAAAACGTGAAGATGTTGAAAAAACAGGAATTCATCCTGATATACTTGTTGAATCCATGATGGATTTATTTGAAATTCAATCATATGTAAGCGATTTCACTTGACAACCTTTATAGTCATGATATTATATAATTTACCTTTTGGTTATCCGTGATTTCTCTTTGTCATATACCCACCCATAATTATGATAAAGATTCCCCCGAATGAGATCACAGAGAAAAAGACGCTGAATCAAGCGTCTTTTTTTAGTATTTTCAAGATAGGGGACTGAGGTCTGTCCTGACGATAAGTCAGGTCTATTGATAACTGATTTTCTAGTATCCAATGATCAATAACATCTGTTTCTTCTTGTCCTCCTGTGTGTCCTACATAGCAGCATAACACCAGTACACCATCTTTTCTTAATAAATCCCATGCGGCCTGCACTGCTTTCAGACTGGAATCAGGTTGAGTGATGATGGTAGGATCAGCCTTGGGAAGGTATCCAAAATTGAAGATGACACAGTCAACAGGTTCAGAAATGACATCCTTCATATCAGCATGGGACATTTGAAACAGCTCAATGTTGTTGAGGTGAGCACAGCGTTTTTTCGTATTTTCAATTGCCTGCAGCTGAATATCAAAACCATAGACTTTCTGAGTGCGTTCTGCTAGAAACAAAGTATCATTCCCATTGCCGCATGTGCCATCAACACAGACGTGATGAGGCTGAAGGTAATCTTTCAGCCAGCGATGAGCGACAGTATTGATGTTGTCTTTATTCATACAAATCTCCCTGCATGACGTTTATTTTTGCCATAAGCTTATCAATATCATTGGTCACCTGAGTCTTGTTTAAGGTCCACAAAGGACCATACAGTGAATCTTTCATGCCATCTCCTGTAACACGCTGAATGACAATTGTATCAGGTAGATAACGAAGCTGCGTAACGACCAGCTCAACATATTCTTCTTGTGATAAAAGGGCGAATGGCTTCTCTTTGTATTCTTTCAGCATCTTTGTTCCTTCAATCAGATGGAGCATATGAATCTTTACGGCATGAATCGGAAGTTTTCCAATGACTTTCGCTGTTTCAATCATCATTTCTTTTGTTTCATCTGGCAGTGAATTCATAATATGAACGCAGATCTTACAATCGGTTGAGGAAAGACGCTCAACTTTGTCTTTGAATTCCTTGAAGGTATGAGCGCGATTGATACGCTGTGAAGTCTCATCATGAATGGTCTGTAAACCAAGTTCAATCCAGATTTCTTTGGACTTGGCACATTCATTCAGATATTCAATGACATTTTCTTCCAGACAGTCAGCACGAGTGGCTACACAGATTCCCATCACATCATCACGTTGCATGAAGGGTTCAATGCATTCTTTGATCTTGCATAAAGGGCCGTAAGTGTTGGTATAAGATTGAAAATAGGCCATCAGTTTCGCATCAGGCCATTTACGATGCATCACTTCAGCACCTGATTCAAACTGTTCAAGAAGGCTCTTTGTAGTGACCCCCTGAAATTCACCAGATCCTAATGAACTGCAGAAGGTACAGCCTCCCACTGATTTTGAACCATCACGATTCGGACAAGTAAATCCTGCATTTAAAGGAACTTTGCAGACTTTGTGTCCAAAGTGAGATTTTAGATAATAGTTCCAGGTGTGATAACGTTTGTTGTCTAAACTGTATGGAAAAGGATTATGCATAGTTCCTCCTAGAAAACACAGAAATACACTGCTAAAGCATGCATCAGTGTGCCTGCCAGGATAAAGCAGTGGAATAACTCATGAAAACCAAACAAATGAGTAAAGTTCGGTTTTTTTATCATGTAGATTATACCACCGATAGAGTAGAAAATGCCACCTGCTACAACTAGAATCATGCATCCCGTACTTAAACTTTGTACAAATGCTGGAAGATAAAATACAGCTGCCCATCCCATCACCAGATAAAGCAAAGTTGTTGCGATGCGTGGTGCATCGATCCAGAAGATTTTCATCAGGATTCCGCCAATGGCTACAAACCACAGGATACCTAAGAAAATGATGGCTTCTGTACGTTCAAAATAAGGCAGTACAAAAGGGGTATAGGACCCTGCAATGAGCACAAAAATCATGGAATGGTCCAGTTTGCGTAAAATGCGATGTGCTTTTTTTTGAATTGAAACAAAATGATAAATACTGGATGCACTATACAGCAAGACTGCAGATATAGAGAAAACACATGCGCTGAAGATAATCAATGGTTCTGTGTTTTCAATCCAGCCTTTTAAAAGATAACAGAATGTAAGAAGCAAGGCAGAAAGTGCACCATAGAAATGGGTTGCACAACTGATACGGTCTTGAGCTTTAATAAACATACAATCACTCCATTCTAGTTCATCTAGTTATGAAAACCAGATGTATACTTTTATTGTATTCAGAAATTTTAAAATTGCAATGAAAGTGCAGTGATAAATTGACTTTTTTAAAAAAAACAAGTAGAATGTAAAAGCGTTGAAAAGAAGTAGTAGTCAGAAAATGAAGCGCTTAGAGAGCTGATGGTTGGTGCAAATCAGTCGTTCAGTCTGATGAACTCGTCTTGGAGCTGAATCTAATCCATTCCGTATCTCTGCGTTAAAGAGATGAAGGTGCATGTCATGTCGACATGAACTAAGGTGGTACCGCGTAATTTACGTCCTTAGAGCAAGGGCGATTTTTTTATTTTAGGAGGAAAGAAAATGAGTTATCAGCATCTTGAAATTGAAAAGAAGTGGCAGATGTACTGGGAAGAAAAGGACACTTTCCATACAGATACCCATGATTTCTCAAAACCAAAATTCTATGCCTTGGATATGTTCCCATAT
>JAZRUQ010000196.1:0-7811 GCA_045652605.1 Erysipelotrichaceae bacterium | reverse complement strand
CACATGTTGAACGTATATCGAAACGTTTAGGCTTTGCACGAAAAAATGATACAGTCTGGGATGTGGAAAGAAAGCTGATGAAAAAGATTCCAAAGTCAAGATGGAATGACATGCATCATAAATTCATCTTTTTTGGACGATATTTCTGCAAGGCAAAGAATCCATCCTGCAAAGATTGTCCTTTGGTGGACATTTGTAAAGAAAAAGATAAAAAAATTTAAAATATGGGTTGACGTATAAATGGACTTATGATATATTTATTAAGCGCTTGATAGAAACGCAACCTATTGGGGTATAGCCAAGCGGTAAGGCGGCAGACTCTGAATCTGTTATTTCCTTGGTTCGAATCCAAGTACCCCAGCCAATTGTTAATTAAAGTTCCTGAGAAATCAGGAGCTTTTTTTGCGTGAATCATAAAAGATGGTTTAATGTTTGAATTTATTTATTTTATATTAAAGAGATATTGTTTTTTTGAACAATGTCTTGTTGTCGTTTTGTATCAGTGAGCTTGAATGAATTGAGTTTCTTCAGCGTAAACATAATATAATGCTGGTGTCCATAATGTTAGAGTACATATACAAGATTACTTGCTGTATGAATAAGGATTGTTTTTAAAGCTTCATAAAAAAGCAGTATCAATTAGATTGATACTGCTTTTAGTCAGTTTCTGTGAATTTTACTCACTCTGTGATGGTTTTACACATTGATTGTTTTCAAGAATATATCCATCAGCGCATACTTTGCATACATTATTGCCATTCTCATCTTTGCCTGCTTCGTTGCAGTTAGGGATGATATTGGTGTCTGGTGTAGGAGTAGGTTCAGGGGTTTCAGCTTCAGGAGCTTGGTATTTAAAGAAAGTTACTTCAATTTTAATTTCTGGAATTAAACTTTCTTTTACTGTAAATGTGCTGGAATTGCTGAATTTTTCGATTGAACCATCTTTCTCTGTCACAGTAATTGACATTTCGTTTGTGTTGACCAAAGTCATGTCTGTTGTTTCTTTTTCAACAAATACAATATTTGTGATTTTATTGTCATTAGCCCATGATTTGATCGTTGCTTCAGTTGCACTGTAATTAGGTGCGGTCAAGGTTACATCTCTATCTTCTACCTGCCATTCAGTGCAGAGCTGGTTGCTGGCACTTTTTGCTTTTTCATAGATATAGTAGCCACATGCTTTAATCTTGATGCCAGGCTCCATTTTAATCTGATAATCATGGGTGCTGCCTTCGCTTACAATTGTGTCAATAATCTTATCGTTAACATAAATGTCAGCCTGATAACGGATTGGACCATATAACCAAGTCCAGTCAAAGATACGAGTTCCGTAGGCTTCAACCCATTTTCCTGCAAGTTCTCTTGATAGATCCAGTTCTGTACTTGCGATTGCGAGCTTGCTTGCATCTGGATAATCGCTCCATTTCAGGACCATTTTTCCAGTTGAATCAAGAACAGGTGAGAAGCTAGCTAAAGTTTCCACTGTTGTTGTCTGTGGGTCGACAAGTGTTGCGAATTCTTTTTTGATAGAACCTGTAATCAGATATTCAGTCTGTCCTTCAAGAGGTGATGAGTATGGGTATGTTCCAATAACGTGAGTGATTTTAGTAACGCCATCTGGCTTTTTAACGCCTTCAGGTTTAATATCGGCATTTAATGCATCCATCATGATAGATGAAATCTTGCCAGGAATATTCAGACTTGATTTATTGGAAGTCCAGTAATAGTCACTGTAAGCTTTGTCATATCCGACCCAAAGAGCTGTTGTGTATCCAGAAGAAGATGAAATCATCCACTTGTCTTTTGCGTTGCCCACAGGAATACCAAACTGTGCAGCTTCTTCACCCCAGTTGGATGTACCTGTTTTTGCATATGTAGGATAATCGCGTTTGAGTGTCTGCATGTAATTGTAGATACCACCCCAGATGTTGTTGTAGTAGAGCTCTGTTGTCAGGTAAGCAGCTTCTTCACTGATGACATTGACAGCAGTGTAAACGGGCTCAACAGGCTGACTTCCATCGTTGAATTCGATGCGTTTAACCGTATGTGGTTCAATGTAGCTGCCGTAGTTGATCATCGCAGCTTGTGCGCCGGCGAGTTCTACCGCGTTGGCCTGGAATGTACTTCCGCCAATTGCGTAACCTAAGTCAAATCCTTCTTCGGTAACTTTGCTGAAACCTAAGCTTTGCAGATATTCAACGACTTTAGTTTTTCCATCTTTCTGTGATGCAATGACCTGTTCCAGTGTCTGAATTGCTGGTGTGTTAAGTGAACGAGCAACAGCTTCAAGCAATGTCATCTGACCATAATATTGACCGTTTGCGTTTTTGATAATCTTGTTTGTTCCTGCATAGATGATTGGCTGGTCAAGTACAGTGTGGCTTGTTGCCCATCCAAGATATTCGAATGCAAGTGCATAGGAGAGAAGAGGTTTTACACTTGACCCTGGCTGAGCATACTGGTCAGTTGCAAGGTTCAGCAGCATGCTTCCACCATCAGCGTAGCTTCGTCCACCACCAATGGCTACAATTTCACCAGTCTTGTTGTTGAGAGAAATCAGAGCCATTTCCATTTTTTCGTCAGGGAATTCAACAAGTTCGCCAGCCTGAAGCTGATCGACTGTTGCCTGCACTTCTGGATCCATATGAGTATAAATCTTCATTGGAACTACGGATGGATCCATTCCCGTCAGTTCTTTTGCTTCCTCGATGACAACATCGATATATGCCTGATATGGATCACCCTCGCCTGATCCGCGGTTTGCAGAAGCGCTGTCTACCAGCTGATCTTCAATGTTGATGCTTTTTGCAAGATCTGCTTCTTCCTGTGTGATGTAACCATGACGTACCATCAGATTTAAAACTGTGTTTCTTCTCTGTGTAGCCAGATCGAGGTTGTTGTGTGGATTGTAGCGATATGGTGCGTTGACAACACCGGCAAGCAGGGCACTTTCTGATAAAGTCAATTCACGGACATCTTTATTAAAATAGAAATTGGCAGCTTTCTGGACACCGCGAATGTTTCCGGTTCCACCAAAATTGATTTTGTTCAGATAATATTCAAGAATTGCTTTTTTGCTGGTCTGACTTTCCAACTGCATGGCCATGTAGATTTCCTGAACCTTCTGTGTTATGCCGTTGGCACCGGTATCAGCACCGTCATCGTTTTTGAAATAAGAGTTATCGACCAGCTGCATAGTCAGAGTTGATCCACCTTGTGCAAAAACGATACGTCCTGCTTTTAATGATGAAACAACGTTTTCAATCATAGCCTTTGTAAAACGTACCAAGTCAAATCCAGTATGTTCAAAGAAGCGGCTGTCTTCGATGGATACCAGAGCATCTATCAATGAGTTTGGCAGGTCTTCATAAGTAACATTTGATCTTTTTTGATAACCGATTTCTGCAATGACGTTGTTGTTTCTATCCAGAATCAGAGAACTTTCTGGGCTTTCAAAAGCATCGATGGATACTTCTGGAGCACCTGATGCCATTGAGTAAATCAGATAACCGCCTGCAGCAGCTCCAGCAAAGCCTACCAGGATGACTGTACAGATGATTACCAGAAAGAATGTTTTCCAGCTGAATTTCTTTTTTTGCTTTTCGCGTTTTTTGCGTGGTGCTTTTGTTTTCGTTTCTGTCATATTGACCTCCTAAAAGTACAATTGATCGATCACTTTGAGATAGTTCACGCTAGGGCATAGTCCAAATGGAATCAGAATACCTTCCTGTTTAAACCATTTATAAGACAATGAGCGTTTTTGATCGTCAAGATAATGGGGGATGATTTTTTTTGCTTCTACGAAGAAAGTTTCATCGTATGCCTTAAATCGAATGATGAAAAAACCAATTGCCCCATGTGCAAGAACCTTTTTCAAATGTTCAATCTGATGAGGATGAATGCTTGAAAAAGGAAATGATGTTTTTGAGGCGGTTTCCTTTGCCTCAAAGTCGATGTATTTCCCCTTGTAAATGCCGTTATAATCTGTTGTTGAAGGCACTTTGAAATAGGCTTCTGTGATTTTTGCGGCTGTTCGACGCGGATAGTCCACATGAACAATCTGGACAGGTGTCGGTTTTTTATGAATGACAGCCTGATCAGTACTTAAATAGTACGCATTGGTCTGATTGATATCATGCTCCAAAGTCATACCTCTTCGTGATGCGGAAGTATGATGAACAGTACTTTGTGTGCTGATGATTTTTTTGCCGTTTGGATAATTAATCATTCTATCACCATCATATATTATAACCAATTTAATAAATCATTGCACTAATTTCTAAATAGTTTAAGATGAAACTTGCAATTCGAAAATAAATTTGGCAATATATATAAGAACGGTAGGTGTAAGGTATGGAAACTAAACTGAATCTTGATGTTCATGCAATTCTTGATAAGGAATTTCATGTAGATTTTAAGGGTTATTCTGCAAGTGAAGTTGATGCATTGCTTGATCTGGTTATTGAAGACTATCAAGTCTATGATCAGATGATTGCTCAGATGAGTGAGCAGGCTCTGCTGCAGGAAAGAACAATTGCGTCTTTGAAAGCAAAGATTCTTGAACTTGAAAGCAAACAGAAAGTCATGAATGAACAGGATAATCTGAATGTATCACAGATGGATATTCTCAAACGTTTAAGTCGACTGGAACAGATCGTTTATCAGGAAAAGAAATAATCGTTATGCTCGGGCAGTTGCTGGCACCCTGGTGTGTCCAGAGGAAAGTCCATGCTCGCACAGTCTGCGATGACTGTAGTGTTTGTGCTGATTGAATCAATAAGGTCAGGCAGGTAATGCTGACGGCTGAGCTGATGCCTAAGGGAAACTATGGCAAAGGCCTTTAAAAGTGTCACAGTGACGTAGTCTGTATGGAAACGTACAGAGTGGAACGAGATAAACCCCACAAGCGAGAAACCCAAATTTGGTAGGGGAGTCTTCGAGAATGAAATGAAAAGATCGAAGGGCATATCTGATATGCAGATAAATGGCTGCCACTTCATTTGAAGTACAGAACATGGCTTACAGAGTGTAACATCAAAGGAATCCGAAAGGATTCCTTTCTTTTTTAAAATAACTTGAATTAAATTCTAGTTTATTTTATAATGATAATGAAATTATGATAAGAGGAGTATATTGCTTTTGGGTTGTTCAAACTGGATTAAATTGGTATAATAAAACTGTTATGAAAGATGATGAAATATCATCGGATAGGAGTTAAAAATGAACTTACCAAATAAATTAACTGTCATGAGAATCTGTCTGATTCCGATTATTTTATTGATTGCGATTTTCCCTTATGCACAGTTCAATATTGATGTTCCTGTGCTTGAAGTAGGACATGTTGGTGTCTCATATGTAAACATTGCCATGCTGGTGCTGTTTCTGATTGCAAGTATCACTGATTTTCTGGATGGATTTATTGCCAGAAAGTACAATCTGATTACAACATTTGGGAAATTTGCTGATCCAATTGCTGATAAGCTGCTTGTAACAAGCATGTTTATTCTTTTTGCATCAAAAGGAATCATTCCTGTAGTACCTGTTATTTTAATGGTTGCACGAGATACAATTGTTGATATGTGCAGAATGCTGGCGTCAACAAATGGTGTTGTTGTAGCCGCAGGTTTTATGGGAAAGCTGAAGACAGTGCTTCAGATGGTGACAATCTGTGTGATTCTGCTGAGCAATCTGCCATTTGAACTGTATCGCATTCCATTTGCGGATGTGATGCTCTGGTTTACAACATGTATCAGTGTTGCAAGTGGACTTGATTATTTTAACCAGTTGAAAGAGTATATTTTTGAAAGTAAGTAAACCTTGGATTATAGTCAACGGGAGGTTACGATATGAGTGACAAAGAAAAAGATGTAAAAAAAGATGCGCTTTTAAATGATGCGATCAAGCAGATTGAAAAGCAGTATGGCAAAGGGTCCATTATGAAATTGGGGGATCGTGCCAATGTTGAAGTGGATGCAATCAACAGCGGTTCAATTGCGCTGGATCATTGCTTGGGTATTGGCGGATATCCTAAAGGGCGTATCGTTGAAATTTATGGTCCTGAATCTTCAGGTAAGACAACATTGGCGCTGCATGCGATCGCTGAGTGTCAGAAAGCAGGCGGTAGAGCCGCATTTATTGATGCAGAAAATGCGATTGACCCAATGTATGCGAAAAAGCTTGGTGTTAACATTGATGAATTGATTCTGTCTCAGCCAGATTCTGGTGAACAGGCTTTGGAAATCACAGAAATGCTGATTAAGAGCGGCGCAATTGATCTGGTTGTTATTGACTCGGTTGCAGCCCTTGTTCCTCAGGCTGAATTGGATGGTGAAATGGGAGATGCAAGTGTAGGTCTGCAGGCTCGTTTGATGTCTAAGGCAATGAGAAAACTGGCAGGGGTTATGAATCGCAGCGAATGTACTGCAATTTTTATTAACCAGCTGCGTGAAAAAGTAGGGGTATTCTATGGCAATCCAGAAACTACACCTGGTGGACGTGCTTTGAAGTTCTATTCATCTATCCGTATTGATGTGCGCCGTGGAGAAGCTATTAAACAGGGTGCTGATGTTATTGGAAACAAAGTGAATGTTAAAGTAGTAAAAAACAAAGTAGCTCCGCCATTTAAATCTGCCACACTTGAAATTTACTATGGTGAAGGTATTTCAAGACTTGGTGAAATCATTAATCTGGGTGTTGAGTTCGAAATTATTCAGAAAAGTGGAGCATGGTTCTCTTATAACGGAGAAAAGATTGGCCAGGGTCGTGAGACAGTTCGAGCATTCCTGCTTGCAAATCCTGCTGTACAGGATGAAGTCATGGCTAAAATCCGTGAAAAGATGTTTGAAGCTAAATAAGTTTATACTCAAAAAGGGTCTTGAAAGACCCTTTTTTTCTCATAGTGGAGTCATTCTATTATTCTTATGTATTTTGAGACCGTTTTACTTGAGAAAAGATGATTTTTTTTATATAATACTAAAGAGCGTTTATCTCAAACGAATTGATATGGAGGAAAAGCTATGGAAAACAATCCTGTACTTTTTTCCATTATCTCTGGTATAGTTGGGGTTTTAGTAGGAGCAATTATCATGATGATTGCTTCTAAACTTGGTTTAAATCGCTCCAAGCAGCAGGCTGATCTGGTTATGACAGAAGCCCGCTCGAAGGCAGACAGTACACTTCGTCAGGCAGTGCTTGATGGACGTACACAGGCATATGAACTGAAACTGGAAGCTGAAAAGGAGATTAAGTCTCGTAAAGCTGAATTAATTGATCAGGAAAATAAACTGTCACGCAGAGAAGATAACCTGAATATGCGTGATCAGCAGCTTATCAATAAAGAAAAACAGCTGGAAGACAAGAACCGCAAAGTCAACGAAAAATTACAATCACTGGAAAAAATGGAAAACGACCTACAGGCAAAAATTGATGTGCAGATCGTCGAACTTGAACGAATTGCATCAATGAGTGCCAATGATGCCAAAAAGGAACTGATGGAAGCCGTTGAAAAGAAGATGGACAAAGAAGTCAGTACTTATATTCGTGACAGAGAAGAAGAAGCCCGCACAAAAGCGTCTGATGTTTCCCGCAATATTATTGCGTTGGCAATTCAGCGCTATGCACAGGAAGAAACAATTGAACGTACAGTATCAGTTGTAACAATTCCTAGTGATGAAATGAAGGGTAGAATTATCGGTCGTGAAGGTAGAAACATTCGTGCAATTGAACAGGCAACAGGGGTAGATTTGATTATTGATGATACTCCTGAAGTTATTACAGTTTCATGTTTTGATCCAATCCGCAGAGAAATTGCA
>JAZRUQ010000195.1:0-10410 GCA_045652605.1 Erysipelotrichaceae bacterium | reverse complement strand
AGGCTTGATTTCATACAGGACAACATCCATCTTTTCCTTAGCACATTTCGCAATAATTTCTTCCTGGAAGCTGCAGAGCATCTTGATGTATTCATGACCAAACAGCAGAGCTCCCAGCATAGCTTCTTCGCTAACTTCCTTAGCACCTGCTTCAACCATGTTGATTGCATCTTTAGTACCTGCTACAGTCAGGTTAATGTCTGAACGTTCCATCTGTTCATTTGTTGGGTTGATTACATATTCGCCATCAACACGACCAACGATTACCCCAGCAATTGGGCCATTGAATGGGATATCAGATACGCACAGAGCGCAGCTTGCCCCAAACATTGCAGCCATTTCTGGTGTGCAGTCTGGATCTACAGACAGTACAGTATTGACTACCTGTACTTCATTACGGAAACCTTCCGCAAACAAAGGACGGATTGGACGGTCGATCATACGAGCTGTCAAAGTCGCATGTTCACTTGGTCTTCCTTCTCTTCTTAAAAATCCTCCAGGGATCTTCCCTACTGAATACAGTTTTTCTTCAAAAGTAACTGTCAGAGGGAAAAAGTCAGTATCTTTAGCAGCATGGCTAGCTGTAGCAGTTGATAATACAACTGTATCTTCGTAACGTACAATTACAGAACCACCGGCCTGTTTTGCGATTTCGCCGGTTTCAATCGTTAATTTTCTTCCACAAAAATCAAAATTAAACACTTCTTTTGCCATCTTTTCACCTCATTTTTGTCTAACTACAATATATTAGCACAGATTTCAATAATTACCAGTAGAAAAAGCATTTAAAAAAAGAAAATCCGTTGATTATTCAACGGATTTCAAACTTTCAACCATCGGTATTTCTCTTAATCTGGAACGCATGAAGTGATTCACAACTGCTCCAAAGACAAGCGTTAAAATTACCGATATCAAATAACTAGTAAACGAAACATTTCGACCAAACATAATGTTATCCAGTTCAACCATAACCATGACCAGATAATGCAAACCTTTACCAAGGCCAAGCCCGACGACTGCCCCCATCATTGTCAGAATGGTGTTTTCCTTAAAGACATAGGATTCAACTTCATTGGAATGGAACCCTAATACTTTCAGTGTTGCAATTTCACGAATACGTTCAGAAATATTCACGTTTGTCAAATTATAGAGAACAACAAATGCCAAAGCAGCAGCGCAGGCAACCAGAACAATCACAATGTAATTCAAAGAAGATATCATGCCTGAGAATGATTCTGCAAATGCTGTGTAAAACCTGATTGAATCCAAGCCTTCGATTAAATTTGTCAGATTCCCGATTTCATTTTCATTAATAGCATCAACACACTTCAGATAAAGTGTATTTTCGTAAGGTTTGATTCCATAAGCATCTTTATAGCACTGAGAACTCATATAAACATAGTGATTAACATAGTTTTCCATGATAGCCTGTACTTCAAAGCTTCGAGTTATCCCATCTGAAATCGTCAGCTGAATGCTGTCACCAACCTTTATTCCAAAATCATTGGCGACACGTTCAGTTACAATGATCTGATCAAACGATAAGGCATATGGAGTTTTGGTGCTGCGATCATGAATCGCTACAAATTCTGTAATCTTACTTGGATCTGTAACGGCTACAAGTGTGACCTGAGTTTCCTGATCTTCATAAATCAGATCTGCAGGTGAATTATGCAGGAGTAAAACATCTTCAATCAGATCAGATGATTTCACCTGATCAACTATTTCATCTTTCTCCAAAGTACTTAAATCCTTAGACAAGGTTGCTGAAGCTTCATACTTAAAGACTTCATAAAACTGAATATCAACAATATCATTGATGGAATCCTTAACTCCGAAACCAGCTATCAGCAATGCAGTACATCCAGAAATACCCACTACCGTCATCAGCA
Source organism: Erysipelotrichaceae bacterium (assembly GCA_045652605.1). GTDB lineage: Bacteria > Bacillota_I > Bacilli_A > Erysipelotrichales > Erysipelotrichaceae > RGIG1896. The sequence goes on along the minus strand of JAZRUQ010000195.1, from coordinate 8,518 downwards.
TACGTTTTTTATAACGGAACAGATTACGGGCCGTAACTTTAGATGTAAAGCTGAAACGCGACCACAAGAAACCAATGCGTTCAAGTAGGATTTTCTTACCTAATTTAGGAGCTTTAGGACGCATCAGCAAACTAGGAGTTTCAATCAGTTCCTTATAACACGCTCCAAATGTTGAAACTGTCGTGACAAAAACAGACATCAGAACACTTCCTGCCATCAACAGAGGCTGAAACTGAAACTGAACAGAAGGAACAATGTACATTAAAGTCCATACAGTGTAAATAATCCATGGGAAAACTGTCATCCCGATACCCAATCCTAAAAGTGCTCCAGCAATTGTTGCACTTGCGGCATAGAAAACATATTTAAAGGCAATCTGAGATGTTGAATACCCTAAAGCTTTCATCGTTCCAATCTGTGAACGCTGTTCATCAACTAAACGAGTCATGGTAGTCATGCACACTAAAGCCGCAACCATAAAGAAGAACACTGGGAAAACCACCGCAATGGCATCCATACGCTCCGCAGCGCCTTGATAATCAACATAACTGTAATGAGAATTTCGATCAAGCACATACCACTGCCCTTCTTCAATGGCCATGATATCATGCTCAGCTTTTGCAATTTCTTCTTCTGCATCAGCCAGCTCAACTAAACCTTTTGCCTTTTCTTCTTCTAAAGTAATTTGTGCATCAATCAGTTCTTTTTCAGCTCGTTTGATCTTTGCTTCATTTTCAGCAATGGTCTTTTCCTGTTCAGCTTTTGTATCTGCCAAAGTCTTTCTGGCATCATTCAGCTGAGTATGAGCATTATCAATCTGTTCCTCCATTGTTTTCATGGCAGTATTTGTTGACTCAAGACTTGCATCAATCATCTCAATTGTTGTCAGATTGGAGTCATACTGACTTTGAAGACTTTCATATTGAATCTTTGCTGAATTCATTTCAAGTCGGATTAATGCAGACGTATTTTCAGATTGCTGAATCGTTATCTGCGACAATTCACTTTGAAGCTGAGTGATTTTAGCGTTGTCCTGCTCATCAAGAGGTTTAGACAACTCTTCGCTTAGTTCTTCATTTTTCTGATCATACTGATTTTGAAGTTCGATTTCTTTCTGATTCAGTTGTTCGATCTGAGCTATGATTCCATCATATTCAGACTGCTTTTCATCCATCTGTGATTTCAGAGATTCATTTTGTTTCTTTAACGTTTCTTTTTGATCAAGAGCCTGCTGATTTCGATCGTTAAATTGTTTTTTGTATGTTTCATATTGCTTCTCATACGTTACAATCTGTTCCTCAAGCATATTAATCTGTGATTCAGAAGTCTGAATTGTACTTTCCAGCATAATCTTTGCAGTCGCAATCTGAGATTTACCCAACAGAATTTCATCCTGACCATCTTCGATCTGTTTTTCTGCATCGGCAATTTTCTCATTGAATTCATCTACGCCATCCTGATATTGCTGTTTGGCATCATTCAGCTGTGCATAAGCATCATCAAGAATTTCATTGGTACGAATTTCACTGCGTACAATCCCTAATGCTTTTAAACGATCAGTTATAGGATCAAGCTGATCAAAATACTCCTGATTATAACTGTTATATTGATCAAGACCTTCAAAAGTCATAAACACTTCTGTGTACACATCCATACAGAAATTGGATTCATCCACATAAATAAACGTATTCAGAGTCCCTCCACCAATATCACTGCTGCCTTTTTGAAAACTCAAATAATAAGGTGTATTGACCAAGCCGACAATCGTATATTCTGTACGAGTCAGCGTTTCTGACAAATCGTCATGTGAGTACAAAGAAATCGTATCACCTATCTGAAAACCTGATGCCAATACTTTACCTTTTTCAATCACACACTCATTTGGTTTATTCGGCATTCTGCCTTCTTTGATCACCAAACGATTCAAATAGTCCTCAGAATTGCTGAATGCATCTGACATATTGTAACTATGAACACGCACGACCTGTTCAACACCTGAAAGACGTGCAAAAACATCCACTGAATACGCTGGCTGAATTCCTCTTAATCCTTCAACTTTTTTCAGCTCTGCAATATCATCCTGTGTAATTCCAAGAGTAGAAACAACACGCACATCCATCAGATGATAGTCGTCATAATAATCATCCACAGTATAGCGCATATCTGGACCAATCGCTAAAATACCTGCAAAGAATGCAACACCTATAAAAACAATCGCAAAGATAGAAAAATATCGAGATTTAGTTTTCCTGATTTCTCTTAACGTATCTTTGAATACAAGGTTCTTCATATTTACCACTCAATACTTTCTACAGGTACTGGATGTTCATTCACTTCAAGCGAATCAATCAGACCACTCTTAACACGAATGATTTTGTCTCCCATTGGACACAAAGCCAGATTATGAGTAATGATGATGACTGTCATTTTCTTTTCACGACATGTATCCTGAAGCAGCTTTAATATTGCTTTACCCGTCTTGTAATCAAGTGCACCTGTTGGTTCATCACACAACAAAAGCTTAGGATTTTTAGCCAGAGCACGAGCAATCGCAACACGCTGCTGCTCACCACCAGAGAGTTGAGATGGAAAATTGTTTTTGCGATGAGAAAGCCCCACGGCTTCAATTGTTTCATCAATATCCAATGCATCATGACAAATCTGAGTTGCAAGCTCAATATTTTCACGAGCAGTCAGATTCTGCACCAGATTATAGAACTGGAAAACAAAACCAATATCATAGCGACGATAATCTGTCAGCTGTTTCTTATCCATAGCACTGACTTCTGCCCCATCGACAATAATAGTCCCCTCTGAGCAAGTGTCCATTCCACCTAAAATATTAAGAATTGTACTTTTCCCAGCACCTGATGCACCTGCAATCACAACAAACTCACCTTGATGAATTTCAAAATTGACACCTGCTAAAGCCTCAATTTTTACTTCACCCATCTGATAAATCTTTTTTACATCTTTAAATTCAATAAATGCACTCATACAACAACCTCCTGCACAAAACCAGCTACATCAAAATCCAGCATCGACAAATACAAACGCAGATAAAGCTTGATCAGTACAGCTGTTTCTTCCTGCGTAAAATCAACATCATCCAGACGTTTAAAACACTCCTGCAAGCCACTGAAGATAGATACAGCCATCATTCTGGCAAACAGCTGAACTTCCTGTCTCATCGAAGAATACTCATTAAATCCCTCTGTAATCAACGTCACAACAAGCTGAGTAAACCATGCAGACATCTGGAACTGAACTTCTGAATCCATAAACAATATTTTCATTTCATCCTTATAATCATGATAAATACAAGTTAAATCTTCAGCCATGGAATCCAGAATCTGCTTCATTTCTGTTTTACTCATGCCTAATAACGACGCATTTTCAAACAGACGAATACGATCATGTGTTTTCTTCTGAATTAAATCATTCAGCTTTTCAAGACATGGTGAAACCACAAACTTTATCAGTTCATCTTTGTTTTTAAAATAACGATATAAGTTGCCTACAGTCATTCGGCTGTTAAACGCAATGCTTCGCATAGAAGCATCTTTTACTCCTTTTTCAAGCAATTCGCTTTTTGCAGCGGCAACAATTCGTTCTCTAAGCTCTTCTTTTAAAACCTGTGCCATAAATAAACCTCCGTTCATTTATAACAAAAGTATACACCTGTTCATTATTTAAAGAAAGAAAAAAAGATTGGAAATTCTTCCAATCTTTAGCTTTTGTAAACTTAATTACTTTCTCAGACCCAGGCTCTGAACCAGTTCACGGTAACGGTTGATATCGTTGTTCTTCAGGTAAGCCAGGAACTTTCTTCTGCGTCCAACCTTCATCATCAGACCACGAGTTGAATGATAGTCATTCTTGTGTTCCTTCAGGTGGTCAGTCAGACGGTTAATTTCAGCAGTCAGTACAGCTACCTGTACTTCGATAGAACCAGTATCGCCTTCTGTACGAGCATACTTAGTCATGATTGCAGTCTTTTCAGCTTTTGTCAACATGTTATATTTCCTCCTATGTATTGACCTAATGAACCGCGGTATCGGCGAGGAACCGTATATCCCAGTTCAAAAGCTCCTATAATATACCATAGTGAACTATAAAACACAATCATTTTTTAAAGTTTTTTTATCGATTATAATAATAAAAAACAAGGAGTGATTTTTATGAAAATTTGTTGGATTGGTACTGGTGTCATGGGTGCTTCCATGGTCAGAAACTGTATGAAAAACGGTTATGAAGCAAATGTCTATAATCGTACTTTCGAAAAAGCGAAAGCATGTGAAGAATTTGGGGCAAAGGCATTTGATGACCTGAGAGATGCCTTAACTGGATGTGATGTTGTTTTTACTATTGTTGGTTATCCAAAAGACGTTGAAGAAGTCTATGATGTCATCTTCGAAACATGTCCACAAGGTACCATTGCAGTTGACATGACTACATCATCTCCTGCATTAGCTGAAAAACTGGCACAGCGTGGCAAGGAAGCAGGTATTACTGTATTGGATGCTCCAGTATCCGGAGGAGACAGCGGTGCTAGAAACGGTACATTGTCCATCATGGTCGGAGGTGATAAGGAAGCCTTCACCAAAATGATTCCACTTTTTGAATGCATGGGAAAAAACATTGTCTATACAGGGAAAGCAGGTTCTGGTCAGCATACAAAAATGGCCAATCAGATTGCCATTGCAGGTACAATCGCAGCAGTCAACGAAGCTATGGCCTACTCAAAAGCCACAGGACTTGATCCAGAGGTTGTTTTAAGCGCAATCAGTGCAGGTGCTGCAGGAAGCTGGCAGATGAGCAACAACGCCCCTAAAATGCTGAAAGAAGATGATTCAGCAGGATTCTTTATCAAACATTTCATCAAAGATATGTCTTTAGCACAAAAAGAAGCTTCAGATAGAAATCTGAAGCTTGAGGTTCTTGATGAAGTATTAAAAATTTATCAGAAACTTTCTGATCAAGGTTGTGATGATTATGGTACACAGTCCATCTATCGTCACTTTAAATAAGAAACTGCTCTAAAACAGTATTCAATATCTCAAAGCCACGCTCAGTGGCTTTTACTTTGTCCTGTTCTACTATCAGCCACCCTTTTAAAACACAATCAGAAAGTACATCATGATATGCATCTTTAAAATCACAGTCAAATCTTTTCTTAAACAAAGAAAGACTCATCCCTTCTTTTAAACGAAGACCCATCATGATCATTTCAAACATTTCATCCTGTTTACTTAATTCAATAAATTCAAGATGAGATGGATCATTCAGATAATTCTGAAAACCAAATGGATGATCATAACGCATATGATTTTCTTTTCCACTGGCTCCAAGACCTAATCCAATAAAATCATCATAATGCCAATAGGCAGTGTTATGTCTTGATTCATATCCAGGCTTACAGAAACTGCTGATTTCATATTGTACAAACCCATTCTGTTCTAAAAAAGATACTGCCTGTTCATACATATCTGCTTCGGTATCGGCATCCAACGGTTCCATCTTCTGACGTGCAAATGCGCTGCCTGGTTCAATTGTTAAAGAGTACATCGATAAATGTGTCACACCCAATGAAACACACTTCTGCAGCGTTGAAATCCACTCTGACATCGTCTGTGTAGGCAGCGAATACATAGCATCCACTGAAATGTTATGAATTCCAAAGCGATGAAGCGATGCAACTGCATTTTTTATAGTCATCTCATCATGATGACGATTCATCAACCCCAATAAACGAGGTTCGAAACTCTGAACTCCCAAAGAAACACGATTTACACCATAAGCAGAAGCAAGAGCACATACATCATCAGTACAGCTTTCAGGATTCATTTCCATCGTAAATTCTTCAATCTGTGTGACATAAGGCGAAAGCATCTGCAATAAACGTTTCAACTGATGCATATTCAGACAACTCGGTGTACCACCGCCAATATACATCGTCTTTAAATCAAAAGGCATGCGTTTATACTGAATTTCTTTTTCAAGTGCATCAAGCCATTTATCGCATAAAACTTCAGAATAGCCTGCACGCTGAAAATCACAATAGGCACAGATGCTTGAACAAAATGGAACATGAACATAACATGATTTCACCATAAGCCAATCCCTCCTTGCCTATTTTAGCACAGAATAATCACCGTGCAGTATAAAGAAACTTCTTCCCTTGTTTCATCTTAGCATAAAACCCTAAAGAAACCAGTTCTTCCATAGCAGTTCGTCCAGTTTCATAACAGACATCACAATAGCGAATAAACTGTTCAATCGTATAATAATGACCCGGTACATGATGATCCTGATAAAATTTTATCTGATATTTTTTCAGTTGCGGATACAAACAGCTTAAATCTTCATCCTTTGTTTTATATGAGCATGAAAGCAGAATTTTCTGAGCCTTGGATATCCATTTTTTCAAAGAAGCATCCAGCACATAAGTCATATCCTGCTGCTTTTCAACATTAAAATCCGTTGCGTCCATCAAGCCCAGCAATGCACTCATTCCAGCACATTTCAATTTAAGTAGAACCAGCAAAATTCCAAATTCACTTTGCCCAAAACACATAAAACACCATAAAACAAAAATAAGAGCATATGGGCATTGTTGATGGATGTTGACAATGTTTGATTCATCACACTGATACAGAAGACATAACTGATGGAGCCGCGCTTCAAAAAGACCTTCTGTTTTCAAAAAATGATGCATCATCCACTTCCCTGTTTCTGTCTGTATCAAACTTTCCAGTCCTTCACTGTGAACCTCATGAAGTTGAAACAGACATTCATTCAATGTCATCATCTTTTTTAAAATTCCCGGGCAAAGACAAACTTCGACATCATGAAACTGAATCGTCCATTGATGACGATACTGCAGTATTTGTTTCCAGACAGGCTCGATTAAATGATACCCTATCTGCTGAACCACTTCTTTTTTGGTCGCATAAACGACATCTGTATATGTTCTTTCCAATTCCATAAGATCACCTGGAAACATCATAACATATGAAGATATCGGAAAGAATTCATTCGACAAAACCTCTGTAAACAAGAAAAAACCTGACAAAAGTCAGGTTTTGATTTAATCAAGTTCAATCAGTTCGTATTCTTTATTTCCGATACCGATTTCATACGCAGCATCAATTGTCAATGTACCATTGCGTGTTTCGATACGTTTGATCAGATCTTTCTTGCCAGGATCATCACAAGCATACACCAGATCAACACATGCTTTATCAAGTGCAACCGGATCTAAAGAAGAAAGAATACCAATATCACGAATTGTAGGATCTTTTGCCTTAGCGCAGCAATCGCAATCCACTGACATATTGCACATCACATTGACATACAGAATGTTTGGCATATACTCCACAACTGATTTAGCAGCATCTGCCATAGATCTTAAGAACAGATCATGATCTGCAGACCAAATCTTTTCAGGATCACCAGCACCATGAATATAAGCTTTGCCATAACTTGAGGCAATACCAATCGAAATATTTTTCAATGCTCCGCCATAGCCGCCCATTGGATGTCCTTTGAAATGAGATAGAACCAGCATGGAATCATAGTTTTCAAAGTTGGCACCTACATAGTTCTTTTGAATAACAGCACCACCATGAACAGGAATTTCAATTTCATCATCAGCATCCATGATATCAACCTTAAAGTAATCCGTCCAATGATGCTTTTTCATGGTTTCCCAATGCTTGGCTGTGGTATTGCGCATACCTTCATATGCAGTATTGCATTCGACAACTGTACCATCAACATAATCAATGACAGGTTTCATGAATTCAGGACGCAGAAAGTTCTGATTACCAACTTCACCGCTGTGCAGCTTGATTGCTACTTTACCAGGAAGTTCAGTGTTGAGAATTTTCACCATATCAATCATTTTTTCAGGCGAAATAGTTTTTGTGAAATAGACTTTGGATTTAGACATAAGAAGCAAGTCCTCCTAAAAATATTGTAACTTGAATCAGACAATAATCCAACCCTTACATGTCTTTTCTTTCAAGAATTTTTACTGATGCAATCATCGATACAACAATGACGACAACACCTAAGACAAAACCACCACTGACAAGCATCAAATCAGACAGCTGAAGATTCAGCAGCTGAAACAAGGATGAAAGACCTGCCCCTAAGGCAACCGGGATAATAACTCCCAGCATCATGAAAATACGTGACTTTTCTGTTCCGAAATAATACAGAAATGGAAGCAAAAGTGACAGATAAGCCATGCCTACAAAACAGAACAGAACACTGGTGAATATACCAAGAAGTACATCTTCTACAAAGGCAACCACCACAAAATTAATCAGAAAGATGACACTGAGCATCACTGCACCAAACAAATATTTGGATAAGGCAAGCTGTCTGCGGCTTAGACCTGATGCAATCATCACACGCAAAGTTGAAGCTTTTTCATCATAAGCGACTGAATTGAGTGTCATCACCATCGGTATCATCAGAAGCATACCGCTGAACAGAAAGATATTGTCAT
>JAZRUQ010000194.1:0-8140 GCA_045652605.1 Erysipelotrichaceae bacterium | reverse complement strand
AAACCGTGTGCACATTTTTTCATCAGATCATTACGGATTCGCCAATATGCAAAATCCTGATAGCTTAAACCAATCATAAATTCATTTAAATCCTGTTTCAGATCATGAAGAAGCTGCATGATTGCGTGCTCATCCATCAGATTCAGGGAATTTTCAAAGACTCCCCCTTCCGCAAACAGGATGACAAAACATTCTTTACGCAGCAGCAGAAACTGTTCAAACGAAAGTGTTTTTTCAGACTGAGACATAAGAATGGAGCTGGCTTTCATCAAGTGCTGGAAGCCCTGATCATTTTTTGCCAAAAGCACACAGGAAACAGGAATCTGGTTCCACAAAAAAGTGCATTCCAGACCAAAAACAGGTTTTATGCCTTCTTTCTGACAAAGATGATAAAATTCCATGGCGCCATGCATGCTGTTTTCATCTGTCAAAGCAATTGACTGATAACCTAAAGAACGTGCACGCTTTACAATCTGTTGAACAGACAATGTTGAATTCAACAATGTGTATGCACTACGAACATGAAGATGTACGCTCATGAAATCACTCCTTTAATTATTATAATTTTATCATAGATTATAGCTATCTTGTCAATGAATTGACTTCCTGACAAGTTAAGCCTGCTCTTTAATTAATCTTAAGATGAAAAGCAAGTTTTCACATCGTTTCTTTTGAATTCCATGTTATAATAATAAATTGTAAAGGAAGTGATAAACTTGACCAACACACTTAAACAGAAAAAATCAGGTTGGAAAATCTTTAGAATAGTGATTGCAGTAATCCTTATTTTAGGATTTATCACAGCAGGATTTGTCGGATACAAATGTTATGAATATGCTTTGGGTGTCATTGAAAATGCTCCTGAAATGATTGTCAGTGATTTTGAAAGTCCAGAATCAAGTAAAATTCTTGACAAAGATGGACATGTCATTGAAGAAGTTGGACTCTACTTAAGAGAAAACGTAACGTATGAACAGCTTCCACAAAGCTTGATTGATGCCGTTATTTCAATTGAAGACAGTCGTTTCTGGATTCATAATGGTTTTGACTTGCCGCGTTTTACAAAAGCAGCCATGGAAATCGCAGCAGATTTTCTGAAAAGCGGTAAACTCGTCTTTTCCCAAGGGGGTTCAACAACCACCATGCAGCTGGTAAAAAACACTTATTTCTCAGTGGATGATGGAGATAATTCAACAATTGCCGAAAAATCAATTGACCGTAAAATCCAGGAAATCTATCTGGCAATTCAACTGGAAACTCAAGTTGAGAAAGAAGAAATCATGACACTTTATCTCAACAAGCTGAATTTCGGTAAAAATATCCGTGGTGTTCAGAAAGCCAGTGAATATTATTTCGGTAAAAACGTCAGTGAACTCTCTCTTTCCGAATCCGCTTTACTGGCTGGTATCATCAACAAGCCAAACGGATTCAACCCTTACAATAAACTTGAAGAAGCAACTGAACGACGCAACACCGTTCTTGACATGATGTATTATCACGGTTACATCACTGAGCAGGAATGTGCACTTGCAAAAAGCATTCATATCGAAGATCAGCTTGCTGGCGAAAACAATGGAATCGTAAAAGACAACAGTCATTCATATCAAAGCTATATCGATGCAGTCATCGAAGAAGCAATTGAACTGACTGGTAAAGACCCTGCTACAACATCAATGGTTATCTACACGCATATGGACCCTAAAGTTCAATCCAAAATGGATATGATTTCCAATGATGAATTCATTGATTTTGACAATGAATTGATGCAGATGTCCATGGTCTGCATGGACAACTCTACAGGTCAGATTATTGCTCTGTCAGGCGGAAGAAACTACATTGAAGGAGAACGACTGTTCAATCGAGCTACTTCCATGTTTCAGCAGCCAGGATCAAGTGTAAAACCATTCTTGTCTTACGCGTTGGCCTTTGAAAAATTAGGCTGGGCAACCAGCCATATCGTAACTGACCAGCCATATCTGTATCGCGGGACTGAAAAAGTTGTCAAAAACTTTGATGGTAAATATCGTGGAGATATGACATTGTGGGATGCAGTTGGAACATCCATGAACACCCCTGCTATCCAGACATTACAAGACGTCATCGATGAAATAGGCAGATCTGAAGTGATTCAATATATGAATGATTTAGGCTTTACACAAGTCAACACCAACAACTTTGACCTAGGCTATGCCATTGGAGGTTCATCCTACACTGCTACACCTGTTCAAATTACTGCAGCACATGCAACAATGATTAATTACGGTCGTTATAATACACCTCATACTATCGAAAAAATTGTATTTGCTGATGGCAGTGAAGTGGTGATTGAGCCAGAACAGAAGCAGGTGCTTTCTGAAGGAGCAGCTTACCTTACTTCACAATTGATGGAAAATGATGTAACTGGCCCTTATGTCAACTACATGCAGATTTTAAAATCAAAATATGAAGTTTATGCAAAAACAGGCACCTCTGACTGGGGAAAAGACGGTGAAGTCTATGGAATTCCAACAGGTGCTGTCAAAGACAAGTGGATGGTTGCCTCAACATCACAATACACCACAACCCTATGGTTAGGATTTGATAAAGCTGTCAATAAATCTGAAGGTCAGACCTGGTTTAATTCTAATTTCAATCGTCAGAACTACCCAGGCAAAATTATGCGTGAATTGTTGAATACAATTCATGATGATCCTGAAACATATCCCGAAGCACTTCAACAACCTGAAGATGTAAGTGAAATCAAACATATTCTTGGTACATTCCCATACATATCCAGTTCAGGATATGAACATCTTGCTACGACAGGTTTGATTCTGAATCAATACAACAAAGTTGTCAGTATTTCACAGGCAGCTCCTGAACTCAAATTGAAATCCATTAATCTTGTAACGGATGAGTGGGGTCTCACTAGCATTTACTGGTCTGGTGATGGATTTGGTGCAACCAATGAAAATGGTTTGAAAAACATATCTTTGACCAGTGGAGATATCTATGTTGAAGCATGGGGAACACAATTGTTCAGTTATTCTTGGATTTTAGGCGATCCAGTGTATGTTGCTAAAATTTATGTAGATGGTCAATTCCAGCAGGAAATCAGTACAACTACTCCTAGTCATTGGGTATATGCTCCACACACCAGCAATATTAAAGCATGTGGATATTTCTATTATCCAGGTGGTGGACAAAGCAACGAAGTCTGCACAGGCTCATAATCACAAAAGGGATGCGATGCATCCCTTTTTTATTTCAATACCGCAAAAAAGCCATCTAATGATGGCCTTTTCTATTAAGAATTCATATTGTTAGAATTGTTACGATCCTTAACAAGAACGTCGTGAGCTCCACCTTCTACAATACTTGTTGCAGAAACCAGAGTCAGTTTCGCCTTCTGCTGAAGTTCTGGAATTGACAAAGCACCACAGTTGCACATTGTTGATTTGATCTTGTACAGTGTAATTGCCACATTGTCTTTCAGATGACCAGCATATGGAACATAAGAATCAACGCCTTCTTCAAAGCTCAGTTTCGTAGCTCCACCTAAGTCATAACGCTGCCAGTTACGTGCACGCGCACTGCCTTCGCCCCAGTATTCCTTCATGAAGCTGCCATTGATCATGACCTTGCGAGTTGGGCTTTCTTCAAAACGGCTGAAGTATCTTCCCAGCATAACAAAGTCGGCACCCATTGCAAGAGCCAAAGTAATGTGATAGTCATAAACGATACCACCATCTGAGCAGATTGGAATATAAATACCTGTTTCTTCGAAATATTCGTCACGTGCCTGAGCAACTTCAATAACAGATGTAGCCTGTCCACGACCAATACCCTTTGTTTCACGAGTGATACAGATGGAACCTCCACCAATACCAATCTTAATGAAGTCAGCACCTGCTTCAGCCAGGAATCTAAATCCATCGCGGTCAACAACATTACCAGCACCTACTTTTACTGTATCACCATAATGTTCACGAATCCAAGCGATTGTGCGTGACTGCCATTCACTGAATCCTTCAGATGAGTCAATGCACAGTACATCAACACCAGCTTCAACCAGTGCTGGTACACGTTCTGCATAGTCGCGAGTGTTGATACCAGCACCCACAACAAAGCGCTTGTGTTCATCCAACAATTCATTTGGATTATCTTTATGTGAATCATAGTCTTTACGGAATACCAGATAGCACAGCTTCTGATTTTCATCAATAACAGGCAATGAATTCAATTTATGTTCCCAAATCAAATCATTGCATGCAGAAAGGCTGTCACCTTCTTTACCTACAACCAGCTTATCGAATGGTACCATGAATTCGGAAACTTTTGTATCCAAGGACAATCTTGAAATACGGTAATCACGTTCAGTAATAATACCAAGCAGCTTACCATTAAATGTACCATCTTCAGTTACAGGCATTGTAGAATGTCCAGTTCTTTCTTTCAGTTCAAGAACTTCTCTCAATGTTGTATCAGGTGTAACGTTAGAATCACTGATGACAAAACCAGCTTTAGACTTCTTAACCTTACGAACCATTTCAGCCTGATTAGCAATGCTCTGTGAACCGTAAATGAATGCTACACCACCTTCTTTAGCCAGTGCAATACCCATGTTAACACCAGATACAGACTGCATGATAGCACTGATCATTGGAATATTTAATGTAATTGCAGGTTCTTCACCTTTTTTGAATTTGACAAGTGGAGTCTTCAAAGACACACGATCAGGGATATGTTCACTTCCTGAGTAACCTGGAACCAGCAAATATTCGCTGAAAGTGTGTGATGCTTCCTTGTAATAAAACGCCATTGTATTGTTCTCCTTTTCCCGATAATATTGGTAAGATTATACTACTTTAAAATCAAATGTAAAGGATTTAAAGAATCATTTTACATTTCTTTCAATAATCTTAAGCAGATGTTCTGTTGGTGAAACGTGTTGGAGAAAGCTTATAAAATGACAATGCATTTTCAAGCAGAGGAAGCTGTGAAGTTTTAAACATGGTCAGCATCATACCACCTTCCATGCGAATCGCAATGATTTCATATTCACTCTTTGCAAAGTGTCTTGAACACTCTGCAAGAATCTCCATGTGATTCATATCACGATGTCTGAAATCAGAAATCAAAGGCAATCCAAAACGCGCACACAAACGATTGAGTGAAAACAGAATATCTTCACTATCTGATCTTTCATCAATGTATTTCACACAATCCATATCATCAAGTACGCTCCAGATGTTATCTTCCATCAATGCAATTTCTACTGCTCTGGAAACTTCACGTTTTGATGGTATATACAATGAATACAGAGATTTCAGTGTCTCTGATGCACGTTTCATTTTATTTTTATTGCGACGGCGGATCTTCAATACATTTAATGCCGCAAGAACAGTGTCTTCCATCTTTTCAATAATCGCCTGATCATGAATCGGCATTGAGCAATCCAGTACAACATTCAGATCAACTATGCCTTTCTCAATAATGACATCACTTTGTCTTAACTCAATGACATCATCAATGACAACGACAAAATAGTCTGTAGCAGAATCAACATCAAACATCACAATGTTTTCAGGAATATAAGCAAGTCCTGTTTCATTGCTGAAAGTACAATCATAATTACGCACTGCATAATCACAACTGATGTTGTTGAAAACATTCAAACCTTCTGACGCTCTTTCCCATTCTGCTGCGTTAAAAAACACACCTGCAGATACATTACCAGACCTTTGATTAAAAAAGCCACTTCTTAGCTGATTTAAAGCCTCCAGCGTAATAATATCACTTACGAAATCCTTTTCGTAACATTGCTTAAAACTATAATATAAATCACCTACATAGGTTTTTGATGGACGAGGAATCAGTGTTTTTCGATTTGAATTCTTTTTAAGAAAATCAAATAGCTTCATCTTATCACTCCTCAATTATTATATCAAAAATCCAGTTAAAAAAACATGATAAATTGATACAACAACCAACAGATTCCATAGCTCATCAATATTGAAAACAGAATTGATACAAACATCATTTTAAGCCCAAACTTATGCTTTATCGTATGACATGTCAAAACACAAGGTATCGTTAATGCCACAAAAACAAGATAGATAAAATTGATCCGAGCATCAGCAATCCACCCTATATTTGATTGCTGCATCAACATTGTAAATGTGCCAGCTATAGCTTCTTTTGCAATAATACCTGATATCAAAGAAGCCACATAAATCCAGTTTTCCCCAAACCCAAGCGGTTCAAAAAAAACACTCACACACCTGGCAGTCCATTCGAATAAACTGATTCCATTTATCATAAAAGTCTGCAGCAAATACACGAATGCAAAAACAAGAAGCAAGACATAACATATTTTTTTGATATAGGATAAACTTTGATGCATGACTTTTCTAAGCAAAACTATCATTTTTATCTTACGATAAACAGGAAGTTCAATTACATCATCCCGATTCATTTTCATATGAGAAAAGATAAAAATCAGTTCACTGAAACACAAAACACACAAAATCCCCATTAAGATTAATAATCCTGTAACAAAAACTGATTTTTTCCCAAAGAAATGGGTCGCAAACATCAGATAAACAGGCAATCGAGCACTGCATGAACACATCGGCAGCAAAAGAGGCAATTTTTTTCTAACCGCACCATCATCCATAGAGGAAGCATGAATCAATGCAGGAACATTACATCCATGAGCAAGTATGATGCTGATTAATGATTTTCCATTTAAATGAAATGCTCTCATTCCTCTTTCACAGATCACTACAAACCTTGCCATCAGCCCTGATTCTTCAATCACAGCCAGATACAAGCTAAGCAACATATACAATGGTGTAAATGACAAAAGACTTCCTGATGCGGTTAAAATAACCGAAAAGAAAAACCCATCCTTCATACCGTAACTGTTTAAAATTAAAGTTAGACATTCTATCAGATAAGAAACAAACTCACTGGAAGAAAGACCACAAAAAAGAAAAAATAAAAAACCAAAAATGACAATCCCTATCAGCAGTAGTCTACCCAAAAGTGTACCAATAAGAAATTCATCTATTTTGCATGTCTTCCTATTGCTTTCAAACATTGAGCCACTGACAAATCTCATACATGAATCAATTGCCTGATTTCTTTCTTTTTCTGCTAACTCTGGATAATGTTGTTCAAAAAGATAGATAGCCTTTTTCATCGAATGACAAAGTGCATAATTTGCAAAAAGTGTATCAGCTTCTGTATTGTATAACGGACGATAAACAACATGTTGAGGTACCTGTTCAATAAGTTCCATACAACGATTACGATCATTCACATTGAATGCACTGCCAAACAGAACAGGAAGTGACAGACGTCTTGAAAGTTTTACTGTATCAATATGTATCATATTTTTATCAGCTTCATCTTTAAAATTCAGAATACAGATCATTGGGATTTGAAGATACCGTAATTCCAGAGTCAGACCTAAGGAAGATTTTAGCTGTGTACTGTTGATAACCTGAAGAATCAGATCAACTTTTTCTTTTGCAAAAACATCTGCAATGACCTTCTCTTCATCTTTCATATTGGCCATCTGATGAGCTCCTGGCACATCAATCAGACAATACTTTTTCTTTTGCCATTCAAAAAAGACTTTCTTTATTTCCACAGTAACGCCACTGTAATTAGCGCTTTGCATCTGCTTTCCTGTTAAAAGCGTAATCCACGAACTCTTTCCAGTATTTGGAACTCCCACAACAGCAATCGTCTTCATATGCTGATACCTCTGCATAACCATTGCGGCAATGCCAACAATCGTTCATCACAGATTACAATGGAATATCCATTTACATAGATACCAGTCATAAACAAACGATTTTCTTTTTTTATGCCATAGTTTAAACATAGTTTTTGAATTTCTTCATCAATCTTATCAATTTGAACATATCCTTTTTTCATTAATTGCGATAAATTCATTAAATCACCTCAACACAGTATATTCATGATAAGAATTATTGATGTCACTCTTTGAAAAAAGGAAATTTATGATATAATTTATAAGTTAATAAAGGGGTTGAACTACATGAAATTAAAAAACACATTCTTTTATACACTCCGTGAAAATGTAAAAGATGAAGATTCAAACAGTGGTAATTTTCTTGTGCGCTCA